>CAMTYI010000141.1:0-21199 GCA_947085925.1 uncultured Gammaproteobacteria bacterium | reverse complement strand
GTGTAGTTCCTCATTGGTGCTCCTTTTACTTGGTCGTTTAAGTGGCTCCGATGTTAACGCAGCTCGCCACCTAAATTCTCTTACAAAAGTTGCACTTCAGAGTTGAATCCGCCAAAGAAAAAGGCGCTCATCCGCAAAATTTGAGATCAAATTTGAGATAAAATTAACGCTATGAATTTTCCAACACTTGAAACATTTGTCGGCAACACCCCGCTGGTCAAGTTGCAGCGTCTGCCGGGCGCCACCAGCAATGCCATCCTGGTAAAGCTGGAGGGTAACAATCCCGCCGGCTCGGTGAAAGACCGGCCTGCCCTGAGCATGATACATCACGCCGAGGCGCGCGGTGAGATTACGCCTGGCGATACCCTGATCGAGGCCACCAGCGGCAATACCGGCATCGCGCTGGCGATGGCCGCCGCTATCAAGGGTTATCGTATGCTGCTGATCATGCCCGAGCACATGAGCGTGGAGCGTCGCGCGGTGATGAAGGCCTTTGGTGCGGAGCTGGTGCTTGTGTCGCGCGAAGGGGGCATGGAGGCGGCCCGTGATTTGGCGGTGCAAATGGAGCAGGCAGGGCAGGGCAAGCGGCTCGATCAGTTTGCCAACCTGGATAATCCTTTGGCTCATTACGAAGGCACCGGCCCGGAAATCTGGCGCGACACTGGCGGCAAGATCACCCATTTTGTCAGCGCCATGGGCACCACGGGTACCATCATGGGCGTATCGCGCTATCTCAAGGAACAAAACCCCGCTATCCAGATTATCGGCGTACACCCGGAAGAGGGTGCCAGCATCCCGGGCATCCGCCGTTGGCCCAAGGAATACCTGCCGAAGATTTATGACGCCTCCCGTGTAGATCGTGTCATGGAAGTGGGGCAGATGGAGGCGGAGGAGGCCACGCGGTTGCTCGCGGCCCGCGAGGGGATTTTCGCGGGCATTTCCTCCGGCGGCGCACTTCACGCGGCGCTACGTCTGTCACAAGAAGTGGAGAACGCCGTGATCGTCAGCATTGCCTGCGACCGGGGTGACCGCTATCTATCTACCGGGGTATTCCCCGAATGAACCTAAAAAACTTAGTTATCCATGTTGACACGAAAATATCCACGTACATATCGCGTGTTACTTACCGCCCATCCGGTAAATTACTGAAGCAATCCATATTTTTGTTTTATTTCGTGAATTTCGTGTTTTTCGTGGATAAAAAGAGGTTTCAAGGATGAATGTATTTGTCTTTGATATTGAAACGGTGCCTGATGTCGAGGCGGGTCGGCGGCTTCATGCGCTGGAGGGTTTGAGCGACAAAGACGTTGCCGAAGTGATGTATCACCTGCGTCGCCAGGAGACCGGCGGCTCGGATTTTCTGCGCCTGCACCTGCAAAAAATCGTCGCAATCTCTGCGGTGCTGCGCACCCGCGACACCGTCAAGGTATGGTCACTGGGTGAGCCGGATGCCCCGGAGCAGGAGTTGATCCAGCGCTTCTACGACGGCATCGACAGATTCACGCCCACCCTGGTGACATGGAATGGCGGAGGATTTGATCTCCCGGTGTTGCACTATCGCGCCTTGCTGCACGGCATCGCCGCGCCGCGTTACTGGGATACCGGGGATGATAATCGCGAGTTTCGCTGGAACAATTACCTGAACCGCTACCATGATCGGCATACCGATCTGATGGATGTACTGTCGGGTTTTCAGGCGCGCGCCACGGCACCGCTGGATGATATCGCCACCCTGTTGGGTTTTCCCGGCAAGATGGGCATGCACGGCGCCCAGGTGTGGGACAGCTACCAGCGCGGCGATATCATCGGCATCCGCAACTATTGCGAGACGGATGTGCTCAATACCTACCTCCTCTATTTGCGGTTTGAATTGATCAGGGGGCGCCTTACCGCCGAGTCCTACGCTGGGGAATGCCAGCGCTTGCGCGATGCACTGATCAAAGAGAACAAGACCCACCTTGGTGAGTTTCTACAGGCGTGGCAGTAATAAACCTTAACCCCCACCTTTTGTCCACGAAAAACACGAAACTCACGAAATAAAACAAAAACATGGTTTTTTCAGCAATTCACTGGATAGTGGCAAGTAACACGCGATATGCATTTGAATATTTTCGTGTTTTTTCGTGAATTTTGTGGGTAACCGGTTTTTTAGGGTAAATCCAAAAACATGACAAGACGCAATCTCAAAAAAATGCCAGCCGAGCCGGTGCGGGCCGATGTTGAATCTCTCACTCAGGACGCCCGTGGCGTGGCGCATATCGGCGGCAAGGCGGTGTTTATCGAAGGGGCGCTGCCGGGCGAGGAGGTGATGTTTACCTATGTCGCACAACACAGGCGTTATGATGAAGGCCAGGCGGTGCAGATACTCAAAGCCTCACCGCACCGTGTCGAGCCGCGCTGCCCTCATTTCAATGTGTGCGGCGGCTGTAGCCTGCAGCACATGGCGGTTGAGGCGCAGATCCTCGCCAAGCAGCAGGTGCTGCTCGACAGCCTTGCACACATCGGCAAAGTGGCCCCTGAATCCCTGCTGCCACCACTCGTCGGACAACACTGGGGATACCGGCGCAAAGCGCGTCTGAGTGCGAAATATGTGCTAAAAAAACCGGCGATGCTGGTGGGCTTCCGCGAAAAACGCAGCAACCTGCTCGCCGACCTGACGTGCTGCGATGTGCTTGATCCCTCCGTGGGTGAGCACATTGTGGAGCTGCGGACGTTGCTCGATGGCATGGACGCGCGTGACCGTATACCACAGATTGAGATTGCCGTAGGCGACCACCATACCGCCTTGGTGTTTCGCACCCTTGCCGATCTTGATGGCGACGATCAAGCCAGACTGCGTGCGTTTGGCGAGCACCACGGTTTTCAGATCTACCTGCAACCGGGCGGGCCGGAGACAGCGACACTGCTGTGGCCGGAATCCGCCACGCTCAGCTATCGCCTGCCGGAGTACGATCTCGAGCTGTTCTTCCTGCCCACCGATTTCACCCAGGTGAATGCCGAACTCAACCGCACGATGATCAATCGCGCGCTGGAGCTACTGGACCCGCAGCCCGGCGAGCGGATACTCGATCTGTTTTGTGGCTTGGGCAATTTTACGCTGCCGCTGGCGCGGCGCGCAGGCAGCGTGGTGGGCGTGGAGGGGAGCGAGGAGCTGGTGCAGCGCGCGCGCGACAATGCGCAACGCAACGGCATCAGCAATGTTGAGTTCCACGCCGTTGATTTGAATCTTGCCGTGGACTATTCATGGGTCGGCCCCGGCTTTGACAAGATACTGCTCGACCCGCCCCGCACCGGTGCCTTGGAAGCCGTAAAACACCTGCCTGCGTTTGGCGCCTCCCGCATAGTGTATGTCTCATGTAACCCCGCCACCTTGGCGCGCGACGCCGCCGAGCTGGTGCATAATCATGGCTACCGTTTGGTCAGCGCGGGCGCCATGGACATGTTCCCGCATACCACGCACGTAGAATCCATCGCATTATTCGAGCGGTGATTCGTGTTCAAGTTTCACGATATTCTGCGGTTGTCCGGCAAAGAATTCGCCTATATTTTCAATTGTTGTGGATAGGCTGCTGTCCAGCGTCTCGGTGGTGTTAAAGGCATTGTGCGGCGTCAGGATAATATTTTCACCCAACTGCAACTGAAAGCTGTGCAGCGCCTGCTCAAGCTGCGTTGGCGTCAGGTCGCGCGGCAGGGGAGCCTGGGCATGGAGCCACACCCTTTCTCCCTCGAAACTATCCAGTGCCAGTCCACCAAAATGCCCCTCCGCCTGCAACCGTGCCAAGGCCCGGCTGTCGATAAGCCCGCCGCGCGCGGTGTTGACCAGCACCGCTCCCGCCTTCAGTGATCGCAGCCGCACCTCATCGAGCAGGTGATGCAGGGTGCCGGTATAAGGCAGGTGGAGACTGAGTGCATCCACCTGTGGCAACAAGGTGTCAAGGTCCAGATAGACCACACCATAATCCTGGCTGAGTTGTGCATTGGGCAGGGGATCCCAGGCCAGGATGCGCATGCCGAAGGCGTGGGCGAAGCGCGCCACCTGTGTTCCGACCGGGCCAGTGCCGATTACCCCCAATGTCTTGCCGTGCAAATTCTGTCCCGTGAGGCCGATGCGGGAAAAGTTGCCATTGGAGCATCGCTTCAATGTCGGTGTCAGGCGCCGCATCAGGGTGATGAGCAGGCCGAAGGCATATTCTGCTTTTGCGATTTCACCGTAGTGCGGCACATTGCACACGGTTATCCGGTGCTTTGACGCCGCCGCCAGGTCAATATGATCGAAACCGGAAGAACGTGTCGCCACGAGGCGCAACGCCGGAAGTCGTTCAAGTATCTCCAGCGTGATCGGACTATCGGTGAAGACTGAAATCGCCGCGCTTTTTTCCGCAAGCGTGGTGTTTTTCAGGCTCAGCGGTTCCTCCACCAGCCGGGCGTCCCAAAACGGATAATTATGAAGCGCCCTGCGCAGCAGCGGGTGCTGGTCTTCCGAGACATCGTAAAAGGTAATATCAGCAACCATATACTTGCATCCGTTAAAAAGTATCTTAAATAGCCGTCTACACTGCGAAGTATGGGGCGTGGTAACCGCATTTTTATTGATTTATGTCAAGGTTTCTTGAGTTAGCGGGTATCTTTTTCTTCTAAAGTGAACACAACAGCTATTTTCAGGATAAGGCAAGGGTATATTGACAGGCTATGCGTCATGGATAGACACTTGTCGGATACAAAAACAATTTCTGAGTGAGGGGTTCATGCGGACGAGTTCAGGCTATGTGTTGCTCGTTGCGGTGCTGTCCAGTCTTCTTCTCTCCGCCTGTGGCGGGGGGAAGGATGAGATAGCGCCATCATCCATTGACGTAACTGCCCCGACAGTCATTACCACCAGCCCTCTTAATGGCGTGAAGCTGGGGCCCTCGCATACCACGATCACCGCTATGTTCTCCGAGGGCATGAATCCCGCCACACTGACCACGGCAACCTTTGTCGTGAGTGCTGACGGCAAACCAATTGCAGGCACCGTAAAATATACATACAAAACCGTCGTTTTTACTCCGGCAGGGGACCTCGATCTCAATAAGCTTTATACGGTGACCATTACCACTGATGCGAAGGATGCTACAGGCAATGCGTTGGCGGCGCCGTACACCTGGAGTTTTACACCAGGAGTGGAACTGCTTGAAAGTGATGATACGGGAGACGCGGCGGCGCAGCGGGTCGCCATGGATGCCAACGGTAATGCTATTGCCGTGTGGCAGCAGTGGGACGGTGCCAGCAATTACTGGAAGATTATGGCGCGGCGTTATGTGGCGGGTGCTTGGGATGCCGATGTCACGCTTGTCAGCAGCGGCAAGGGTGATGCCCGTAATCCTCAGATTGCCATGGCTGCGAATGGTGATGCCTGGGTTGTCTGGCAGCAGCATGATGATGGCCCCGTCTCCAGCATCTGGGCCAGCCGCTACGCAAGTACAGGGCAGTGGGGCGCAGCCACCCGCATTAAAGCTAAAAATGCCAATGCAACTCAAGCTTTGGTCAATGCGGATACTCCCCAGGTTGCGGTAAATACTAATGGTCAGGCAATCATTGTATGGCATCAACTTGATGGGCCGTTCTGCACCACTACGGGTGCTACTGTTGCTACACCTTGTAATCTTTTTAATCAGCAGGGTGAGGATCGATACAGCATAGGGAGCGTCGCCGCCAGCCGATATTTCGGTGGGGTATGGAGCGATCCCGAACCACTTGAACAGGACAACCTGAAAGGGCGAGATGCGGAACAACCTCGTGTTGTCATGGATGGCTCGGGTAATGCTGTTGTTATATGGCAACAGTCCAAAGGCGTTACGCTTGTCAGCAGTATCTATTCGAATAGATACATTGTTGCTCTACCGACGCCTGGTTGGGGATCGGCAACGCTTGTCGAGAACGCCGATGATGGGATGGCGCTCGACCCTCAGATCGCTCAGGACGATAGCGGTAATGTGATTGCCGTGTGGCGTCAGGCAGACAGCAGCGGCCGTTATAGCACCTTGTCTAATCGTTATGCGACAGGTGCATGGGGTGCGGCAGAGCCTATAGAGCAGGACAATGCGGGAGACGCGGACTCCCCACAGATAGCCATTAATGCCACCGGCAACGCGATTGCAGTTTGGCGGCAGTTTGATGGCTCACGATATAACGTCTGGTCGAACCGTTTTACGCAGGGTGCCTGGGCAGGAGCAGCACTCATCGAAACCGATAATGCAGGTGATGCTCATGAACCCAGCGTTTCCATCAATATCAATGGCGATGCCATCTCGGTGTGGCGTCAATACGACGGCGCTCACTGGAATATCTGGTCCAACCGTTATACAGCGGGCAGTTGGAGTGCCGCTGCACTTGTTGAGGAAAATGACGCTGGCGATGCTTACGATCCTCATGCGGTTATCGACAGCAGCGGCAACGTAATATCCGTATGGCGACAGCGTGGTGGTACGCGGTGGAGTATCTGGCGGCGCCGTTTTTAATGAACGATTTCACATCTTGTTTTAAGGACGCGATCATGCGAGTTGGTTTCAAAGCCCCGGCGCTTCTGCTCTCCGGCGTTATTCTTGCCGCATGCGGTGGTGGCGATAAGGAACAGCCGCAAATCGGCCCTATCTCCGGCTACACGGGTTTTGTGTCCAACGCGTCGTTTGACCCTCAAATCGCGGTCGATGGCAACGGCAATGCAATCGCAGTATGGACGCTGTCCAATGGCACACGCAGAAATGTCTGGGCCAATCGTTATGTGGCGGGTTCCGGCTGGGGCACGCCGCAGCTCATCGAAAGCGACGGCGGCGCAGATTCCGGTCTTCCTCAGATTGTTATCAGGAAATCGACAGGCGATGCCATTGTGGTATGGGAGAAATCCGACAACACCCGCAGGAACATCTGGGCCAATCATTATGACGCCGCCACCCAGCGCTGGGCTGTTGCCCAACTTCTGGAGACCGATAATGCAGGTTTTGCCAATGCACCACACGTTGCCATGGATGGCAGCGGCAATGCGATGGCGGTGTGGGAGCAGTCTGACGGCACCCGGAAAAATATCTGGAGCAATCGTTATGATGCTACCACGCGGCAGTGGAGCGGGCCGGTACTTGTCGAGGGTGATAGCAGCGACGCCCGATCTCCACAGATTGCAGTGAGTGGCAATGACAGCTTTGTTGTTGTATGGGGGCAGATGGCGGCACGAAGTAATGCAGTTGGTCAGTACGACAGTGTTATGAATAAACGTTATAACCTTTGGGGTAATCGTTATGATGTTGCCACCCAGCAATGGGGTGTGGCGTCCCTGATCAGCGATAATTCAATAATATCGGGTGACCCCAACCGCAACTCAGTTGTCAGTGGGAATGCCGATGACCCCCATGTTGCCATGGATGCCGAGGGCAATGCGCTGGCGGTATGGGTACAATCGACCCATGTCTATGCAAGCCGCTACGCTGCGGGATCGGGCTGGCAAGCGCAGATACGCATCGAAAACGATGCCAACTGGGCGGTGGCCGTGCCGCGTATTGCAATGACGGCCAGAGGCGATGCGCTGGTGGTGTGGGAGCAATATCTTGATAATGATCCTCACGATAATCCCCCCGCCTGGAAAAACATCTGGGCTAACCGCTATGTTAAAGACGTCGGCTGGCAGGCGGCTCAACTCATTGAGAATAATGATAAGGGGCATGCACTAGCGCCCCAGATTGCGTTTGATGGGGTGGACAATGCCCTTGCGGTGTGGCGGCAGTGGGACGGTACACGTTATAGCGTTTTTGTTAATCGCTTTGATGTCGCTACGGGATGGGGCGAGGTGCCGGTGCTGATAGAAGCTGACGATGCAGGGGATGCCTTGTCTCCCCAGATCGCAGTGGACGGCACTGGCAACGCCTTGGCGGTATGGAGCCAAAGCGACGGCGTGCGCACGCGGATTGATGCCAATCGCTACACGGTGGGAGATGAATGGGGAAGTGCGGGGTCTATCGAAGGCCGATAGCCGAGTAGCGCGGGCATGTATTTTGTGCCCACGCGGGGTTTGCGAGGTAGGGATTAGTCTTCCAGTCTCACTTCAATCCCTTGCGCCGCCATAGTGCGCTTGGCTTGCTCTACGGTGTATTCCCCAAAGTGAAAAATACTGGCGGCAAGCACGGCATCGGCCTTGCCCTGTTTTACGCCGTCGGCAAGGTGGTCGAGGTTGCCGACGCCGCCAGAGGCGATAACGGGCACGGACACGGCGTCGCTCACGGCGCGGGTGAGGGGGAGGTCAAAACCGTCGCGGGTGCCATCGCGATCCATGCTGGTGAGCAGGATTTCACCAGCGCCGGCGTCGGCCATTTGCTTGGCCCATAGCACGGCATCGATGCCGGTGCGCTTGCGGCCGCCGTGGGTAAAGACTTCCCAGCGCGGGGGTTCATCGCCGCTGCTGACCTGCTTGGCGTCGATAGCGACGACGATGCACTGCGAGCCAAAACGCTCGGCGGCTTCTTTAACAAGATCGGGGTTATGTATTGCTGCGGTGTTCATCGCCACCTTGTCGGCGCCCGCGTTGAGCATGCGGCGGATGTCGTTGATGCTGCGGATGCCGCCGCCCACGGTGAGGGGAATGAACACCTGCGCGGCGACCTGTTCGACCACATGCACCATGGTCTCGCGTTCTTCGCTGCTGGCGGTGATATCAAGGAATACCAGCTCGTCGGCACCCTGTTGATCATAGCGCTTGGCGATTTCGACCGGATCACCGGCATCGCGGATGCCGACGAAGCGCACGCCTTTGACGACGCGGCCCGCGTCCACGTCCAGGCAGGGAATGATGCGTTTCGCCAGGCCCATATCAGCTCAACTCGTCCGCCAGCTTCTGCCCTGCGACAAAATCCAGCGTGCCTTCATAGATGGCGCGGCCGGTAATCGCGCCCATAATGCCTTCCTCCGCAACCGCGCACAGCGCGCGAATATCGTCCAGGTTGGTGATGCCGCCGGAGGCGATCACCGGGATCGAGATGGCCCGCGCCAGTTCGACAGTGGCTTCGATATTCACGCCACCCAGCATGCCGTCACGCCCGATATCGGTATAGATAATCGCCTCGACACCATCTTTTTCAAAACGCTGGGCGATATCAATAACATCGTGATTGGAGAGTTTGGACCAGCCATCTATCGCCACCTTGCCGTTTTTGGCGTCCAGGCCGACGATGATGTGTCCGGGGAATTCGCGGCACACATCACCGACGAAGTGCGGCGTATTGACCGCTTTGGTGCCGAGGATCACATAACTGACGCCCGCATCCAGATAGGCCTGGATGGTATCGTCGTCACGTATGCCACCACCCACCTGGATCGGCACGTCGGGATAGGTTTGCGCGATGCGCCGGATGATATCGGCATTCACCGGCTTGCCGGCAAAGGCGCCGTTCAGATCCACCAGATGCAGACGCCGCGCGCCTGCGTCTACCCAGCGTCCTGCGACGGCGAGCGGGTCATCGGAAAACACGGTGTCATCTTCCATGCGCCCTTGGCGCAGACGCACGCATTTGCCGTCTTTCAGGTCAATGGCGGGGATCAACAACATGATAGTTTCCTCACGGGGACAGAAAAAATTTATTATCCAAAATTTCGCGTGGTGCGTCTTATTCCATCAAACATATATCCCCTCTCCCCAGCCCTCTCCCGCATGGCGGGAGAGGGGGTAGGAAATGGAATTAAAACCCGACGCGCCTACGCACATCCATCCCAACCCAGAAAATTGGCGAGAAGAGCAAGCCCCGCCCCCGCGCTTTTTTCGGGATGAAATTGCACAGCAAAGACATTGCCGCGCGCCATGGCGCAGGCGAAATCGGTGCCGTAATGCGTAACACCCGCGATCTGGTCCGACTCCGTTGGTGCAACATAGTAACTATGCACGAAATAAAAGCGGCTGTCTTGGGGTATACCTTGCCACAAGGGATGCGGTTTTGTTTGATGCGCCTGGTTCCAGCCCATGTGAGGGATCTTCAGCGCATCGCCCGAGCGAGGATCAACCATGCCATCCGGGAAGCGCCGTACGCTACCGGGCAGAACGCCCAAACCTGTTGTACCGCCATTTTCCTCGCTGGATTCCAGCAGCACTTGCAAGCCCATGCATATTCCAAGAAACGGTTTGCTGCGTACCGCCTCTTTTACCACATCCACCAGCCCCCGGTGCGTGAGTTCCGCCATGCAATCGCGTGCCGCACCCTGACCAGGAAACACCACGCGGTCGGCTTGCAGGATACGCTCTGGCGAGGCAGTAACCTCTACCGTCGTGGCGGAATCGGCAACGTGTTCCAGTGCCTTGGCGACTGAGCGCAGATTACCCATGCCGTAATCAATGACTGCAACGATGCTCATGCCGGATAACTCGGAATGATCACAAGCTTCCCTTGGTGGACGGCATGATGCCCTGCATGCGCGGGTCCATCTCAAGCGCCATGCGCACGGCACGGCCAAAGGCCTTGAACACGGTCTCGGCAATGTGATGGGCGTTGCGGCCACGGAGATTGTCGATGTGCAAGCTCACCTGGGCATGGTTGACGAAACCCTGGAAAAACTCGCGAAACAAATCGACATCGAAGTCGCCGATACGCGCACGGGGAAAATCAATGTGATATTCCAGACCGGGGCGGCCGGAAAAATCGATGACCACGCGCGACAGCGCCTCGTCGAGCGGCACATAGGCATGGCCGTAGCGGACAATGCCACGCTTGTCGCCTACGGCCTTGGCCACCGCCTGGCCCAGTGTAATGCCGATATCCTCGGCAGTGTGATGGGCATCAATATGTAAATCACCCTCGGCCTGGATGTCGATATCGATCATGCCATGCCGCGCAATCTGATCCATCATGTGGTCGAGGAATGGCAGCCCGGTCTGAAAGCGCGAAGTGCCCGTGCCATCGAGATTGACGGTCGCCTCGATGCGGGTCTCTAGCGTGTCACGTTTGACGGTCGCCTTGCGGTCAGTCATGTGTATATCTCCAACTTCATATCAAACAGCTTTCGCCAACGCCGTCAGAAACGCCTCGTTTTCCTCCGGCGTGCCCACCGTTACCCGCAGACAGTCGTTGAGCAGCGGGCTTGCGCCGTGCATGCTCTTGATCAGCACGCCGTCGGCCTTGATCGCCGCGAATATCTCTGGGGCGCGTCCGGCGGGCACGCGGAACAGGATGAAATTGGCGCGGCTGGGATAGGCGGTGATGCCGTTCAGGGTGCGCATCCGTGCCAGAAGCTGTTCGCGGTCGGCGCGGATCTGCGCTGCCTGGGCCTCAAGCACATCATAATGGCGTAAGGCAAACTCCGCGCTCGTCTGCGTCAGTACGCCGATATTGTACGGCAGACGTATCTTGTCAAACTCATCCAGCCACGCCTTGGTGCCGGCCAGCACGCCCAGGCGCAATCCAGCCAGACCCATTTTGGACAGGGTGCGCAGCACCAGCAGATTGTCAAAGTCCGCCAGTCGCGGCATGAACGTGCCATCGGCGAAGGCGTTATAGGCCTCATCCACCACCACCAGACCAGGCGCGGCGGCGATCAGCTCGCACAACTCGTCGGCATTCCACAAATTACCGCTGGGATTGTTGGGATAAGACAAAAACACCACGGCGGGCTGATGGCGGGCAATCGCGTCGCGCATCGCCGGCATATCCAGGCTGAAATCGCCCGCATTCAGCGGCACGCTGATGTACTCGAATCCGGTGAAGGCGGCAATCATGCGGTACATGGAAAAGCTGGGTTCTGGCGACAGCACGGTACGCCCTGGCCCGGCTACTGCCATGGCGATCATCTGGATCAGTTCATCCGAGCCGTTGCCAAGCAGGATATCCATCCCTTGCGGTATATCCAATACCTCGCGCAGGCGCGCCTTGAGTGTGTGAGCCTGGGGATCGGGATAACGGTTTAGACTGGCGTGACGTAACGTCTCCAGCCACTCATCAACCAGCGGCTGCGGCCAGGTATAGGGGTTCTCCATGGCATCAAGCTTGATCAGGTTTCCCGGATCAGGCACATGATAGGCCGACAAGGCGCGGATCTGCGGGCGTATCCATTGGCTTACAGCAGGTTTTGCGCTCATTTCGAGGTGATCCGGTATTCCGCCGAGCGCGCATGGGCGGTGAGGCCTTCGCCGCGTGCCAGCAGCGACGCTGTTTTGCCCAGCTCAGACGCGCCCTGCGCCGAGCACATGATCAGGCTGGAGCGCTTCTGGAAATCATACACCCCCAGCGGCGAGGAGAAACGCGCCGTGCGTGAGGTGGGCAGCACATGGTTGGGGCCCGCGCAATAGTCACCCACTGCCTCAGCAGTGTAACGCCCCATGAAAATGGCACCGGCATGGCGGATATGCGCCGCCATCGCCTGCGGTTCTGCCACTGACAGCTCCAGATGTTCGGGTGCGATAAAATTGGCAACGGCAACAGCCTCGTCCAGATCGCGCACGAGGATCATCGCGCCGCGTGAGGCGAGGGATTTTTCAATCACGGCGGCGCGCTCCATGGTAGGCAGCAGGCGGTTGATGCTGGCCTGCACCTGATCAAGATAGGCGGCATCGGGACACACCAGAATCGACTGCGCATCCTCGTCATGCTCGGCCTGTGAAAACAGATCCATGGCGATCCAGTCCGGGTCGGTGTGGCCATCGCAGATCACCAGGATCTCCGAAGGACCGGCAATCATGTCGATACCCACCGTGCCGAACACCATGCCCTTGGCAGTGGCGACGTAGATATTGCCCGGGCCGACGATTTTGTCCACCTGAGGTACGCTTTGCGTGCCATAGGCGAGCGCCGCCACCGCCTGCGCACCGCCGATGGCAAACACACGGTCCACACCGACAATCGCCGCCGCCGCTAGCACCAGGTCATTCACCTGACCGTCCGGCGTGGGCACCACCATGATCAGCTCCGACACGCCCGCCACCTTGGCAGGAATGGCGTTCATCAACACAGAGGAAGGGTACGTCGCCTTGCCGCCGGGCACATACAACCCGACGCGCTCCAAAGCCGTTACCTGCTGGCCGAGTACCGTGCCATCGGCCTCGGTATAGGACCACGATTCCTGCTTTTGATGTACATGGTAGGTGCGCAGCCGGGATACGGCAAACTCCAGCGCCTCGCGCTGTGCGCCGGGGATTCTCGCCAATGCCTGCCGCAGGCTGGTCTGCGGTATCTCTAGCTCGTCAAAGTGCGCCGCGTTCATCCGGTCGAAGCGGTTGGTGTATTCAATCACCGCCGCATCGCCACGTTTGCGCACATCGGACAAAATGTCGCGCACGGTGCGCGTCACCGCCTCATCGGAGACACTCTCCCAGGCCAGACGCTGTTCGAGCTGCGTCCAGAATTCCGCTTGTGTTGTATTCAAACGCTGGATATCAACCATGGCTCACACCTTTTCTTTGGCGGCGACCGCCTCTCCAATACGCTCGATCAAGGTTTTGACGGCGGCATGCTTCATCTTCATTGATGCCTTGTTGACGATGAGGCGCGAGCTGATGTCGGCGATATGCTCAAGCGGCTCCAGGCCATTGGCCCGCAGCGTATTGCCGGTGTCCACGACATCGACGATGCGGTCCGCCAGTCCCACCAGCGGCGCGAGTTCCATCGAGCCATAGAGCTTGATGATCTCCACCTGCTTGCCCTGCGCGGCGAAATAACGCCGCGTGGAGGCAACATATTTGGTGGCGATGCGCATGCGCGCCTCGCCATTTATCCCCGACGTGGGACCCGCCAGCATCAATCGGCAGCACGCGATTTTCAGGTCCAGCGGCTCGTACAAGCCGTCGCCGCCATGTTCCATCAACACGTCCTTGCCCGCCACACCCACATCGGCGGCCCCGTATTCCACATAGGTCGGCACGTCGGAAGCGCGAATGATTACGAGCTTGATCTCGGGATGATTGGTGTCGAGGATGAGTTTGCGGCTGGTATCGGGATCATCGACCGGCACGATGCCGGCATGCGCCAGCAACGGCAGCGTTTCTTTGAAAATGCGCCCTTTGGAGAGGGCGATGGTGAGCGTGGTGTTCATCAGGTACCGGGGTTTAGGGATCAGTCAATTCGAGCTTTAAAATTCACATAATAACGGGTGTTACGCATTGCCCCTCTCCCCAACCCTCTCCCGCAGGCGGGGGAGGGGGAGCGCGCGATTTATTACGCCGGTACCCGGCGGATACGCGCGCCAAGCTGGGTCAGCTTCTCTTCAATACATTCATAGCCGCGGTCGATATGATAGATGCGGTCCACGAGGGTATCGCCCTGCGCCACCAGTCCTGCCAGCACCAGACCCGCCGAGGCGCGTAGATCCGTCGCCATCACTGGCGCGGCGGTGAGCTTCTCCACGCCGCGTATGATGGCGGTATTGCCCTCCAGGCGAATATCGGCGCCCATGCGCTGCAACTCCTGCACGTGCATGAAGCGGTTCTCGAACACGGTTTCGGTAATCATCCCGGTGCCCTCTGCAACCACGTTCAAGGCGGTAAACTGCGCCTGCATGTCGGTGGGAAACGCCGGGTGCGGCGCGGTACGCAGGTCGACAGCGCGCGGACGGCGGCCGTGCATGTCGAGCTCGATCCAATTATCGCCAGTCTCGATTTCAGCCCCCGCCTCGCGCAGCTTGAGCAGCACCGCCTCCAGCAGATGCGGGTTGGTGTCCTTGACCCTGACCCGTCCCCCGGTGATCGCGGCAGCCACCAGGTAGGTGCCGGTCTCGATGCGGTCAGGAAGCACGCTGTAATGGGTGCCTGAAAGACGCTCCACACCCTCAATGGTTATGGTGTCGGTGCCTGCGCCGCTGATTTTGGCACCCATCTGGTTAAGGCAATGCGCCAGATCCACCACCTCCGGCTCGCGCGCGGCGTTTTCGATAATCGTGGTGCCTTCTGCCAGCGTTGCCGCCATCATAAGGTTTTCAGTACCAGTCACGGTCACGATATCCAGAAACAGGTGCGCGCCCTTGAGACGCTTGGCGGTTGCGCGTATGTAGCCGTTCTCGACCTTGATCGTCGCCCCCATCGCCTCCAGGCCGTGGATGTGCAGATTCACTGGCCGTGCGCCAATCGCGCAACCGCCGGGCAGAGAGACATTGGCCTGCCCGTGGCGCGCCAGCAGAGGCCCCAGCACGAGAATGGAAGCGCGCATGGTCTTGACCAGCTCGTAGGGCGCCGAAAAATCGTGGATGGTGCGGCTATCCACCTCGATATTCATGCGTTCATCCACCGTGAGCTGAACACCCATGCGCCCGAGCAGCTCCATCGTGGTAGTGATGTCACGCAGGTGGGGGACATTGCTGAGGGTGACTGGCCCATCCGCAAGCAGTGTGGAGGCTAGAATCGGCAACGCCGCGTTTTTGGCCCCAGAGATACGGACTTCGCCCTGAAGCTGCGCGCCGCCGGTAATTAATAATTTATCCATGTGCCGGCCAATTTAAAGTGTCATAACAAAATGGGTAGGCAAGTGCTGCCGGATCCAGAAGCTTACTGCGCGCGCACTTTTTCCCACTCCTGTGGAGTATACGTGCGCATGGACAAGGCATGTATCGCCGAGTGCATGAGGTCGCCCAGCGTGGCATAGACCATTTTATGCTGGGCAAGCATGCCCTTGCCCTCGAAGGCGCCCGAAACGATAACCGCCTCGAAGTGAACGCCGTCATCACCCTTAACCTGTGCCTGGCAATCGGGCAATCCCGCCTCAATAAGATGTTTGATATCCTCTGCCTGCATGTGAAATCCTCCGCTTGCGTATGCCGATTTTGATCATTGTATCAAACATATGAAGAGCATGGCGCGGAACAAAAAATTTTATAACTTCCACGCCACTACAAAAGGGGAAGAATCTGCTCCACGCCACTGACCTTGGCGATAGCCAGCATTTGAGGAGGGATATTTCTGAAGGCAATGGTTTTGTTCCGATTGCGGGCGGTACGCATCCACTCTATGAGCAGGGCAAGGCCTGCGCTGTCGGTATGAGTAATGCCCTGCAAGTCCAACGTAAGCGCATCAGCGTTGTTAAACTGTGCGGTGCTTTGACGCCACAGGGCGGGCACGGTATCGAAGGTCAGCGCGCCGGACAGCAGAAAGCCACCATCGCCTAACGGTTTGATCTCAACATCACTCATTTGGCGGAAGGTGCGCTGGTTTTCTCGTTGCGCGCAGCGAGTTTTTCGATCAGTTTGTCCAGACCTTCCTGTCGGATCTGATTGGAAAACGTCGTGCGGTAGTTTGTTACCAGACTGACGCTGTCGATGGAGACATCGTACACCTTCCACTCGTCACCCGTGAGAGCCAGCCGGTAATCAATAGGGATCGATGCGGCGCCTGGCTGTGCCACCTCGGTGCGCACCGTTACGTCGGTATCATTGGCGTCGGCGCGAAGTGGCAGGTAGTTAATCTTGCGATCCGTATATTCAGTCAACGAGGTGGCGTAGGTCCGCACCAACAGGTTGCGGAACTCCTCGCTGAAGCGCTTTTTTTGCGCCGGGGTGGCGGTGCGCCAATGCTTGCCCAGTACCCATGAAGACATGCGTTCAAAGTCGAAGTGCGGCAGAACGATACTGCTGACCAGATCGTAAATCCGGCTTGGATCTTTACGTATTACCGTCCTTTCTTCCTTGAGTTTGGCAAGCATAGTGTCGGCTGTTTGTTTCACCATGTCCTGTGGCGGCAGAGCCGCGTTGGCGCTTGCGCCCGTCGGCACAAACCCCACCACACACAGTAACAGCATCGCAAAAATCATTTTTTTCATTCATCCGCTCCGGTCATCTGATGCAATTGCGCCACACGCATATTGTAGTCATAAACTGTCTTGATATAGTCGGTCTGTGTCAGTACATAGCCCTGGAAGGCGTTGATGACCCGATCCGCCGTTTCAAGGCCAGCCTCAAAGTCCGCATAACGCCCAATCATCCAGCGCCGTGCACTGCGGCTGCCTTCACTCAAATTTTGAACCGCTGCATAATCCGCCTGCATCTGGTGGTACTGTTCTGCCACCTGAAATGGGATGCCACGCCGGGCGAAATCCGACTTGGCGATCAACGCATTTAATTCTGCCTGCTCTTGTGCAACTTTTGCATCCTGCACCCGTGGCTGCCAGGCCCATTGGAGACCGATCATCGGTGTTAAGCCAGCGGTGTTGAAAGGGTCGTAGATGTATGGGTTCTTGAGGTTATCGCGGTTGGGGGAATAAGAAAGAACCCCGGCCACACCCGCATATACGTTTGGCAGTTTGTCAGCCTGACGCGCCTCTACCAAGGCACGGCGGGCGCGCAATCCCGCATCCACCTGCTTCATCTCAGGCCGATTGGTCAGCGCCCGATCCTGGAGTTCAGACAATTTGGCTTCAGACAACAGCACCGGGGTTAAGGCATCCTCGGCAAGTTGAACCTCATCTTGCGCGGCGATGCCGGTGAGCACCTTTAACCCGTCGATGGCAACCTTCTCCATGCCTTCGGTCTGCGCCAGGTATCTACTCACCAGAGAATGCGCGGTCTGGAGCGCGAACACGTCGGCCTGCCTGATATCACCCTGTCCGTCATCAAGCCATCTCTTGGCGAGGTCGATGGTCTTGGTAACGCGCTCCTTTACATCCGTAAGAAACAACCGTGCGTCACGCGCCGCCAGGCAACCATAATAAGCGCGTTTTACATCCAGCACCGTCGCGGCGCGTTGCAGGCGCACATCATTATCCTTGACCTCAATATTGGCGCGCGCAGCGGCAGCGTAATTTTCGACCTTGCCAAAGGTGTACAGGGGTTTGAGAATGGTCATTTGTAAATTGACCCAGGGCGAAAAGCCATTGCTCATGTCATATCTATCGTTACGCAGGGTGCAGCTACCGGGAGCGCAGTCGCTACCTTTGAATATATTTCCATTTGCGCCCGGTGACACTGCGAGAAAGGTGTTGGCGTCAAACCGCCAGCCCTCGTTGCCGTTGACTTCGCTAAGCAGCCCTTGTGCAGCTTCGACGAGGCGTTGGCGCTCGGTGACGCGCGGGTCCGTTTGCAAGGCGCGGGTTGTTGCCTGCTCTAGCGTCAGTGGCACGGCTTCTGCGGCTGCATTTGCGCAGGCCAGCAAGCTCACCAGTCCCGCAAACCCGATCCGTATCACGGCACGGCTCCTTCTTCCTTTTTCCCATCACCACCGGCAGCCTTGTCAAACAGGAATTGGCCCACCATCTTTTCCAGAATGATCGCCGACTGGGTAAGCTTGATGTCTCCGCCTGCTTTCAAAAAAGCTTCGTCGCCACCCGGTTCGAGTGCGACATACTGCTCGCCCAGTAACCCCGCCGTCAAAATGCTTGCCGAGGTGTCGGCGGGCAACCGGTCATGCTGAGCTTCGATATTCATTGTGACTACGGCCTCGTAGTCCTTGTCGTCAAATACGATCGACTTCACCCGGCCAATGCGCACGCCCGCCACCGTTACCGCCGAGCGCTCCTTTAACCCGCCAATATTTTCAAATCGTGCGGTGACTTCGTAGCCCTGTTGATTAGTGAAAGCGGCCAGGTTACTGACCTTCATGGCCAGCATAATCAATGCGGCAATGCCCGCCGCAACGAACACGCCCACCCCGATCTCCATGGTTCTTTTCTGCATCATTTTATTCGTCCCCAAACATCAGTGCAGTTAATATGAAATCCAGCCCCAGCACGGCAAACGCTGTATGCACCACAGTGCGCGTGGTGGCGCGGCTTACGCCTTCTGTGCTCGGTGCTGCATCGTAACCTTCAAAAACCGCGATCCAGGCTGCTACAAAGCCGAACACAATGCTCTTGATTACGCCGTTAAGGATGTCGTCATACAGGTCGACCTTGGACTGCATTTGTGACCAAAACGCGCCACTGTCCACGCCGAGCAGACCGACGCCGACAAAAAAGCCACCCAGCACACCCACCGCGCTGAACATTGCGGCCAGCAGTGGCATGGAAATGATGCCCGCAATAAAGCGGGGCGCAATTACACGCTTGAGCGGGTCGACCGCCATCATTTCCATCCCGGAGAGTTGTTCAGTGGCCTTCATCAGCCCGATCTCGGCGGTCAACGCCGAGCCTGCGCGCCCGGCAAACAGCAACGCCGCCACGACCGGCCCCAATTCACGCACCAGTGACAGGGCAACCAGTTGCCCCAAGGATTCCTCGGAGCCAAAATCCACCAGGGTATTATAGCCTTGCAGGCCCAGCACCATGCCCACGTTGAGCCCGGAGATGACGATCAGCATCATCGACAATACACCCACCGAATAAAGCTGGGCAATCACCAGCCCTGGTCGCGCCACCAGGCTTGGCAGGGCCGCCAGTATGCGCAGCAGGAATAGATTGCCGCGTCCCAGCCGTTCAAAAACACTCAGGCTGGTGCTTCCCAGCCGCTGCAACCAGTCCATCATGCAGCGCATACCTCAGATGTGAAATGTCTTTTCATTGGTTATGCCCCAGCCAGCAGATCGTCGGCGTAATCCGGCGCCGGATAGTGGAACGGCACCGGGCCATCCGGCAATCCGGCCATAAACTGCCGCACCCAGCCTGATTCCGAATGGGCCATCTCATCGGGCGTCCCGTGCCCCATCACCTTGCCGCCCGAGATCATATACATATGGTCACAGATCATCGTCAACTCATGCACATCGTGGGAGACAATGATGCTGGTCAGCCCCAAGGTGTCGTTGAGCATACGGATAAGCTGCATGATCACGCCCACAGTGATCGGATCCTGGCCGGTGAAAGGCTCGTCATACATGATCATCATCGGATCCAGCGCAATCGCCCTGGCCAGCGCCACGCGCCGCGCCATGCCGCCCGACAACTCGGCTGGCAGCAGATCGCGCGCGCCGCGCAGCCCGACCGCTTGCAGTTTCATCAGCACCAGGTCGCGCAGTATAGACTCGGGCAAACGGGTGTGCTCGCGCAGCGGAAAGGCCACGTTTTCAAATACGGTGAGGTCGGTAAACAGCGCGCCGGTCTGGAACAACAGGCTCATGCGCTTGCGCAAGCGGAACAGCGCATCACGCGAAATTTTGTTGACATCCTCACCATCCACCACGACGCTGCCCGCAGTGGGTTGCAACTGACCACCAATCAGTTTCAGTAGCGTAGTCTTGCCAGTGCCGCTAGGACCCATGATGGAGGTTATCTTGCCGCGCGGGATGTCGATGTCCACGCCATCAAAAATCACGCGGGCGCCATGCGCGAAACGCAGGCCGCGGATTTTTACGATGAGTTCATCATTGTTGTTGTTTGACATCCCAGCCCCTATACCTGCGCAACCTGCCGCCATTATTATCTTCAAAAATGCCAGAAGTGACAATTGTATCAGTTATGTACTCTGGAGTGGGCAGCCTTTGAGGATGGCGTGGCTCGGGAACGGGGATAGACATAAGGCTTTACGCAGTGTTGTTATTGGTAATACGACGCCGCCTGAACCAAAGGAAAGTCATCCACGATAACCAAAAAAATGCTGACAGGCCGATGGCGGCGTAGATCGCCGGCTTAGGGTCGTTGAGCGTGCTCACAGACCCGGCATAGGCGGCGATAGTAACATAAGGATAAGCGCCCAGAACCCAAGCCAAGAAAAACTTCCAGAAAGGCATGCGGGTAAACCCGGAAAGGCATGCTGTTACCTCTGGCAGAATCGGCAAGGCCCAGGATAGCAGTATCATTACAAATCCGTGCTGGTTGAATATCGTCTCCATTCCCATGATTTTTTCAGGCGAACGAACAATTCTTTCAAGGAGTTTTCGCCCGACGGATCGGCTTATAAAATGACCCGTGATACCCGCCGCAGACACGCCCAAAATATTAAAGAACGCCCCAAGTTCGAAGCCAAGAAAGTAACCGGATAAAATGCAGACCGTCAAGTTAGGGATGGCGATAAGCAGATCGGCAAATAGGAGTCCTGCCACCAACAGCCCTATGGTCCAAGGCGATACCGACTTGGCCGCCTCAAGCCATGCACGAATGTCGTCCACCGTGATCAAGCCCGATAACTTGATCACGACGAAAGTTGAAGCGAAAAAAGTCGCGAGAATTAAAGATAACTTGATCAGCGTTCTCATATTCCCGGCCACCCGGGATACCGCATTGCTACTTTTATCACCTCATTCTCAATAAACATGATTTTTGCCTTTTTAAAAGTGGGGATTCCCCCGAGTATCGTTACTCCTGCGGAAAAACCTAGCCCCTCTTTGGGAAGGTATCCAGTCCAGTTTTTG
>CAMTYI010000140.1:0-13336 GCA_947085925.1 uncultured Gammaproteobacteria bacterium | reverse complement strand
GGTGCAATGGGCGGTAGATCGACTCAATCACCGGCCACGTAAAGTACTTGGATTTAGAACCCCTTACGAGGTATTCTTCGGGGTGTCGGTAAGCTACACCAAGCCACCATTAGCTGTTGCACTTCGAACTTGAATCCGCGTAGTGAAAAAGAATGGATGGTACGTGAAAAGGCGCCTTTGGAGGCAGTGGTAAACCGTGATGGCCTGTCTTCATCGACGCTGCTACTGCCTAATATCTATGACTTTTGAGAGACTGCTGTTGTAAACAGACGATACCATGATGAGCCTGCGTCGAATATTGCGTTTTCTGCCAAGCATCGCGCGGGGTGTTTTTGTGTTGTGTGCAGCCATGGCTGTGCCAATCCAAGCTATGGCCGATGAAAGCGCGAAAGAGGATTTTCAATGGCTTGATGATGACACGCTGGACACCCTGCGTGGCGGGTTTACGACTTCAGATGGATTGCAGATAAATTTCAGTATCGAGCGCGCGGTGATTATAGACGGTGGGCTTGTGTCCAGAACGGTTATTGATATCCCGCAATTGAAAATTACCAACGATCGCCAAGGTGATATGGCCAGCATTTTTCCCGCCGGTTTTATGACGTTGATACAAAACTCACTGGACTTCAAAACCATTCAAAATTACACCTTTATCAATGCGGAAGTTTCGAACCTCCGATCTCTCGCGTTGGATATGCTTCACTCATCATTGAGCGATCAGATAGCAGCTTCGGTTCGCTAAGTGAATAGTCGCCAGAATCCCCTTAGGGTGGTCGCTTGACGAAATGGAATGGGATAAGAGTGTCATTATGGTGGGGTGTTGTGATTATAAATTTAAAGAAAATTTTTACCTGCGGGGGGCTGTTCGGCATATTGCTGGTGTCTTTCCGTGTCTGGGGCGAGGATGCTGTTTCAACAGACATCCAGAAGCTCCAGCAACTTCTGGAAGAGCAGCGCAAGCAACTGGAAATCCAGAAAAACCAGATTGAGGGTATGAATCGCCGCCTTGATACGCTACTGGTAAAGCCGGGAGATGCCGCAAAATCGCCTGCTCCGGCACCTCAATCGGGGCAGCTCACGACTCCTCCCTCAGGGAAAGATGCGCCACCCATTAAACCGGTAGGACAAGCTCCGGAACGGCCACGCCCTCCTGATATATCCATAGTTTCCGAACAGCGTGGCGTGTTGACCCCGCGCGGCACACTTATAGTGGAACCTTCCTTTCAGTATACCAACTCGTCGGTTCATCGTGTGGCGCTGGAGGGATTTACATTCCTTCCCGCGTTACTCATTGGAAGAGTTGACGTAAAAAAAGTTAGTCGTGACACCTACATTGCCGCTATTGCGGCGCGCTATGGCATTACACCTCGATTTGAAGTCGAGGTCAAACTACCTTATGTGAATCGTTCCGACACCACGACGGCACGCCCGCTTAATCTGGGGACCAATGCAGATCAACAACTCATCACTGAAAATGTAGGCGGCAATAACATTGGCGATGCCGAGCTTGCCTTGCGTTATCAGATGACCCAGGGCCAGGGCGGCTGGCCCTATTTAATAGGTAATTTTCGCGCCAAAAGCCACACTGGCACATCTCCCTACGATGTGGAGTTCGACGATAAGACGGGCCTGCAAAAGAGCCTGCCCACCGGCTCTGGATTCTGGGGCGTGCAACCCAGCCTGACGATGATAATTCCCTCTGATCCGGCGGTGATTTTTGCTAATGTCAGTTATCTTTGGAATATCGAGCGCAAGCTTGAGCAATACGGTCGGATCGATCCAGGCAACGCCGTAGGTGTTAATTTTGGCATGGGTTTATCCTTGAACGAAAAGGCATCGTTTAGCCTCGCTTACGACCTGAGTGTTATTGGAAAAACCAAGCGGAACGGTGAACCTATACCGCTATCGGAAACCCTGAAAATAGGGTCTTTGCTGTTTGGGTATTCCTATCGGGTAACCCCGCATACCAGCGTCAACATTTCCATCGGCGCTGGCATCACTGCGGATGCACCGGACATGCAATTGATATTCCGTGTGCCGACGACGTTTTTTTCCAAGGCGCAGGGCAAACGGTAAGTGGGACTAACCGCCATCCATGACATCAGCCAGAAACAATCCGCTTGCGCATAAACGCGTAATACATCACTGGTATCACCACCAGCGTCAACAGGGTAGAGACAAGGATGCCGAAGATCAGCGAGATTGCCAGACCATTAAAGATCGGATCATCCAGAATAAACAGTGCGCCGAGTATCGCGGCCAGACCCGTGAGTACAATCGGTTTGGCACGCACGCTGCCGGCGCGGATCACCGCCTCTTCGAATGCCACGCCACGGCCTACTTCCTGATTGATAAAGTCCACCAGCAGGATTGAGTTGCGCACGATAATACCGGCCAACGCGATCATACCGATCATGGAGGTGGCGGTGAATTGCGCACCGAACAGAGCATGGCCCGGCATTACACCGATGATGGTGAGCGGGATCGGCGCCATGATGATCAGCGGTGTGAGATAAGAGCGGAACTGCGCGACCACCAGCAGATAGATAAGAATCATGCCGACGCCGTAGGCGATACCCATGTCACGGAAGGTCTCGTAGGTAATCTGCCACTCGCCGTCCCATTTCAATCCGTAGTTATAAGGATCACTCGGCTGATTGAGCAGAGATTGATCCAGTACCGCACCGTGCTCCATCGGCGTATCACCAAGCTTGCCAAGCATTTCGAACATGCCATACAGCGGGCTGTCGAGCTTCCCAGAGGCATCGCCGGTGACAAACACCACAGGCATCAAATCCTTGTGGTAGATGGCATGTTCGCGCGTGTTGTTCTCCACGGTGGTGATTTCGGACAAGGGTACGAGCTTGCCCTGATTGCTTCGCACTTTAAGGTCCAGCAATGACTGGATGGCGGCTTTGTCCGCCACCGGAAGTTCCAGGCGGATGGGTACGGCATATTTGGCATGGACATCGTGCAGGTAGCTGGTGTCATCGCCACCCAGCGCGGCGCTGAGCGCGTTTACCACGCTCTGTTGCGACACACCCAACTGCGCCGCCTTCTGGCGATCGACATGCACGATCAAGCGTTTCTGGTTGGCCTCGATGCTGTCATCCACATCGACAACGTCCTGGGTATTTTCAAATATTCCGCGCACACGTTTGGCGATACGCATCTGGCCGTCATAGTCCATGCCATAGATCTCGGCGACGAGCGGCGATTGCACTGGCGGGCCGGGCGGCACCTCGACGATCTTGACGTTGGCCCCCAGGCGGCGCCCGATGTCCTGCAAGGGCGCGCGCACTGAAGCCGCAATCTCATGACTCTTGCGGTCGCGCTTGTGCTTGTCCACCAGATTCACCTGGATGTCGCCGACATTCGCGCCCTTGCGCAGATAATACTGGCGCACCAGGCCGTTGAAGTTGATCGGCGCGGCAGTGCCTGCATAGGTCTGGTAATCCGTCACCTCCGGCACGGTGGCAAGATACACACCCAGCTCACTGAGCACGCGCGCCGTCTGCTCCACGCTGACGCCCTCCGGCATGTCGACCACCACCTGAAACTCGGATTTATTGTCGAACGGCAGCATCTTGAGCACCACCAGTTTGACCACGCCCAAGCCGACGGAGATCACAATCAGCAGCATGATAGCGCCAAACAGCGCCCAGCGCCGCGGCTTACCCGCGTCACCTTGCAAAAACATGCCGACATATTTTTTGAAAAATCCGTAGAGAGGTCCGCTGCCCTCACCTTCTACGATGGCGGCATGGCCCTGCTTGTGTTTGACGTTACGTAATACCTTGTAGCTCAGCCACGGCGTCACCACAAAAGCGACCGCCAGCGAAATCAGCATGCCGATGCTGGCGTTGATCGGGATCGGCCCCATGTACGGCCCCATCAGTCCGGTGACGAAGGCCATCGGCAACAGCGCGGCGATGACGGTGAAGGTAGCGAGAATGGTGGGGCTGCCGACCTCGTCCACCGCCAGCGGTATGGCCTCGGCCAGAGGCTTGTCGCCGATCTGCATATGACGGTGGATGTTCTCCACCACCACGATGGCGTCGTCCACCAGGATGCCGATGGAGAAGATCAGTGCGAACAATGACACGCGATTAAGCGTAAAACCCCACGCCCACGAGGCAAACAGCGTGATCATCAGCGTAATGACCACGGCGCTGCCGACGATCAGCGCCTCACGCCAGCCCAGCGCGAAAAACACCAGCAGCACCACAAATGCCGTGGCGAAAGCCAGCTTGCCGATCAGCTTCATGGCCTTGTCATTGGCGGTTTCGCCGTAATTGCGTGTCACGGTGACATGCACGCCCTGTGGCACGAAAGTGCCTTCGAGCTGCTCGTAACGCGCGATCACCTGCTCGGCAATGCTGACCGCATTGGTGCCCGGCTGTTTGGCGATGGCCACAGTGACGGCGGGAAATTCGCCTTTGACGGTAACGCCTTTATCCTGCGCAGCAGGCCCGGTACCGAAGGAAACATACTGTTCGGGCTGATCGGGCCCTTGCGTCACGCGCGCCACATCGCGAAGATAAACGGGCGCATTATTGCGTACACCAACCACCAGCGCAGCGACCTCTGCGCCGCTCGTCAAAAAGGTGCCGGCCTGCACTTGTATCTCACGATTGCCAGATACCAGCGCGCCCGCCTCGCGCGATGTATTAGCCGCTGTCAACGCGGCGCGCAGATCATCTATCGCAATGCCATAGGCCACCATGCGCTTGGGATCAAGCTGCACATGCACCACCCGATCCGGGCCGCCGACGGTGTAAATGTCACGCGTACCGGGGACACGCTTCAATTGCGCCTCGATAGCATGCGCCACCCGTTGCAGCTCATGGCCGCCCCGCTTCGCGTCATCAGTCCACAGGGTAAGCGTCACGATAGGCACATCATCCATGCCCATCGGTTTGACAATGGGCTGCCCCACGCCCAGATGGGCGGGCAACCAATCCTGATTAGAGTAAATCGCGTTATACAGATTCACGATCGATTTCGTGCGATCCTGCCCCACATCGAACTGCACAGTAAACACCGCCATGCCCGGCTGCGACACCGAGTAGATGTGCTTGATGCCCTCGATCTCCGACATCACCTGTTCGCCAGGCGTGCTGATCAGAGATTCAACCTCTTTTGCCGTCGCGCCAGGGAAGGCGACAAAGACGTTGGCAAAAGTAACGTTGATCTGCGGTTCTTCCTCGCGCGGCGTCACCAGCACCGCAAACAGGCCTAGCAGCAACCCGACCAGTGCCAGCAGAGGTGTGATCTGGGAGTGTAAAAATTTCCTGGCGATGACGCCGGATATCCCCATGCGTTCGCTCATGGTTTGGCCGCGCGCTGCTGTTTGAGATTCATCGTGGCGCGTATCGGATCAAGCGCTACGTTCTCGCCTGCATCCAGTCCCGCCAGCACTTCGATCATGCCATCGGCATAGCGCTGCCCCATGCGAATCTGGCGTAGCGCCACACGGCCATCCTTACTTACTACATACACGCCAGTCATCTCACTGCGCTGTACCACGGCGGCTTGTGGCACCAGCAGGGTTTTTTCCTCATCACCGGCAAAAGAGGCCTTGAGGAACATGCCGGGATAAACACCTTGCACCCCCTCAGGAAGATCAGCACGCACCTTCACCGTATTCGTCACCGGATCGGCGTAAGGGAAAACCGTGAGGTGAGCGGCCTCAACCGTGCGCGGGCTGGCGCCATTTTGCGCGGGCAACATAATTTGAACGCGACCCTGGGCACGCACAGTCTTGATGAAGCTTTGTGGAACCTCAATCGAAACACGCAAGCGATCCAATGCAAGCAGCGTCAGCAAGGGTTGGCCCGCCTGGGCCGTCTCGCCTACCTCGACATGGCGTTTGACCACAATGCCGTTATACGGCGCTTTCACCACCGCGTAGTCGAATTGCTGGCGGCTTTCCGTTACCCGCGCCTGAGCGGCCTCCAGCCGCGCCTTGGCTGCATCGAGCGCGGCGCTTGCACGATCCATCTCGACCCTGGCAATCAGCCTCTTTTCATAAATCCCTTTGATGCGCTCAAAATCCTGTTGCGCCTCCTTGTAACGGGCCTGGGCCTCGCTCAGCCCCGCCTGCTCCCGCGTCAGCCGCGCACGGGGTTCCGTATCCATCACGCGCACCAGCACCGCCCCCTTGGCGACACGATCATCCACATCCACAGCAATTTCCTGGACACGCCCACTCGTCTGCGCCGAAACGGTGGATTGCTTGACGGCCTCAACCACCGCATCAAACGCCTGTTGCGCGGCCACGCTACGGTATTGCGCCTGCGCGACAGCAAGCGGGGGTTCGGCGGCGGATGGCGTCTGAGGTATGCCCAGCAAACCAGCCAGCAGTATGATCATAGATAATGTGCGCACAGCAACTCTCCTTTCCGGGTACAGCTTTGCGTTATTGTATATTAGTGTTTGTTAATATACAAATGTTTAGGAGAAGTCGATATCTTACGCGCTTGGCATACTGAGGTCCCCGTCAACACCTGGGACACCGGCCTCTGCTTGCCGGTGAAATCACTGCACCCCACTGAAGAGTACAATCACAAAAGGCTGCTTTAAACCTGCGTCATCACCCCACTTAAATTGGCACGTAATGGCGTGACGTCACCACATTCATTTCAAGGTGCCTTATAAATTAAAATTTGAATTTTTTCTGTAAAATTCTTTTGTATTTTCATCAGAAGGGAACATCAACTCTATTTTCAATTCACTAACCATGACATCCTGTATAGACCCTAGCTGTGCAATAATGGAAAAAAATGATAGGACACCATCATCCAAATGAAATTTAATAGGTAAAATTGCTCGCCTTTCATCGAGATCAATAACATTATCATTTGAACTTATGCATGAAGACAATTTTCCTTCCAGCTCCTCCAATCTCTCTGAACCACCCAACATACTTATTTCATTCCTTAAACGCATTAAAACGAGAGACACAGATTCATGCCAATTCAAAATTTTTGATGATTCAGGATTATCAGAAATTAACGCTTCAATTAAATTAATATGCCCATAAAACCCAAGATCAAATAATAATTTTTTGGCCGACTCATTTACTTTTACAAGATCCCAATCCTGATTCAAAACAATAGCCGGATAAGGCATATGATTCATGATCATCTGATCAATCGCGTTAAATACAGGCGTTAAGTCATCATGTGCAATGGGTAACTCCGCATAGGCAGGCGCATAACCAGCCGAGCATAAACCTCGGTTTATTTCACGTTTCGGCAAAAACAAAAATTCCCCTATTTTCAGGATCATTGCTCTACTTGGAATAGATCTTCCAGTTTCTATAAAACTAACATGTTTACCAGAAATACCCAGCTCAACAGCCAATTGAAGTTGGCTATATCTTCTCAGTTTTCGCCATGTGCGTATAATGCATCCTATAGATTTTTTCATATGATAATTATACACAAACATCCATAATAAACCCTTACCTCACAGGTAATTGTTTTTTATTAAAGAGCGCCTTAACATCAAACATCCTATATTGAGGTGTTTGTATGTCATTAAATACACGTTCAAGATTCATGATGATTATTTCTATAATTTTCTTTATCTATTCAATCCTGTGGGGAATCGCGCCTTATACATCTATTAATTTTCCATCTCGGATTATACTTGATCTATCTGACTGGCCAGTTGACAGCTTATCTGTTCCTCTTGATAGAAATACAATGTGGCTATCAGCCATTGGAGCGGGATTATTAGGCGCCGTGTCTATATTTTTAGGCGGAATTGTCGCCCCGGCTATTAAAGAAGGAAATAAGCGGGTTATTCGTGTAACAATTTTAGCAATGATTTTTTGGTATATCATGGATAGCGCCGGATCGATAGCGTCAGGAGTTAATTCGAATATGTTTTTCAACTCCATTTATCTATTACTGGTATTAACCCCACTGGCTGGAGCCGGAAAGGCAAAAATCTAATAAGCGCCTCCCACCGAAAGTTATGCCATAAGGAGCCGGACATGACCTCAACCCGTAGAACCCTGTTGAGTTTTATCGCTACCATTATTTTTCCGGTCTTGCTCGCTGCGTGCGCCAGTCCGGGGGGTGTGCATGTTGCCGCGATACCACCCATCGAAACCGAGGCGGTGCTGCCGCTGAGTTGCCGGAGCGATTGCGTGACGCCTTTTGGTGCGTTGCTGGGGGCGTCGCCGGACCGTGTATCGGCCTATTCAAATTGCAGTGCGAAGTGTTTTGTGCCCGCTCCGAACAAAGAACACGGTACTTTTACTGGAATCAAATGGCAGTGCGTGGAGTTTGCGCGGCGCTGGCTGCTGAACAACAAGGGGGTAGTCTATGGCGATGTCGATACCGCTTCCGACCTGTGGGGCAAGATCACTGCCGTTACGCGTGTCGCGGACGGTGCGCAGATACCGCTTCAGGCTTATCTCAATGGCTCGGCGGACGCACCGCAACCGGGTGATCTGTTAATCTACGCGAAGGAATTGCTCAACACTGGCCATGTCGCGGTGATAACGGAGGTGGACGAGGCCTCGGGCATCATCCGGGTGGCGGAACAGAATTTCCTCAACAAGCCGTGGTCAGCCAATTACGCGCGGGAGATAACATGGGTGCGCAAGGATGGCCAATATTGGCTACTGGACCCGTATCTGCTCGGCTGGAAGCGCGTCGCGGCCCATTCTTGAGAGCATCTCGTTTAAGTAAATCCCTGCTGCCGCCATGCTTCATAAAGGATAACCGCAACCGCGTTCGATAAATTCAGGCTGCGGTTGCCGGGCCGCATGGGAATGCGCAATAGCTGCTCAGGCGGCAGCGTATCAAGCAATTCGCCGGGCAAACCGCGCGTTTCCGGGCCGAACAGCAGGGCGTCATCGGGCTGAAAAACAACATCTGCGTAGCACTGCTTACCGCGCGTGGAACACGCCAACAGCCGTGCGGGCCGGACTGTTTCCAGAAAGGCTTCGAAAGTTTCGTGCTCCACCACACGCGCGAACTCATGGTAATCAAGGCCCGCGCGCCGCAGCTTGGCATCTTCCAATCGGAAACCCAGCGGATGAATCAGATGCAAGCTCGCCCCGGCATTCGCGCACAGGCGAATGATATTGCCGGTGTTGGGCGGTATTTCAGGCTGGTAGAGGGCGACGTGGAACATCAGGACATTTTAACGGAATATTTCACCCTTAAAACCCCTTTTTTCCACGTAAAACACGATATTCACGAAATAAAACAAAAAGATGGATTGCTTAAGTAACTCGCGATATGCACTTGAGTATTTTCGTGTTTTTTCGTGACAACGTGGATAACTGAGTTTTTTAGGATAAAGGATGTAACCCTACTCCCCTCCCATCCCCAGGTCTTTGATTTTACGCGTCAGGGTATTGCGGCCCCAGCCCAACAGCCGGGCGGCATCCTGACGGCGGCCGCCGGTATGTTTGAGGGCGGTTTCAATCATGATGCGCTCAAAAACAGGCATGGCATGATCGAGCACACCCACTTCACCGCGCATCAGACTCTGATCCGCCCACGTCTTGAGCGCGGCCTCCCATTCACCGCCATTGACGGGCAGAGCTGTGCTGTCGAGCTTTAGTTCGGGTGGCAGATCTTCCATGTGAATTTCGCGACCCGAGGCCATCACGGTCAGCCAGCGGCAGGTGTTTTCAAGCTGGCGGACATTGCCTGGCCAGTCGAGCCTGCACAGGTAAGCTTCAGCATCGGGGCGCAGGGTTTTGGGCTCGACATTGAGTTCCCGCGCGGCGCTATTGAGAAAATGGCGCAGCAGCAGCGGCATGTCCGTGCGCCGTTCGCGTAGCGCCGGAATATGGATGCGGATCACGTTCAGGCGGTGAAACAGATCCTCGCGGAACAGCCCCTCTTTGACGCGCCGCTCAAGATCTTGATGGGTGGCAGCGATGATACGCACATCCACTTTGACGGGGGTATGCCCACCAACACGGTAAAACTCGCCATCCGCCAGCACGCGCAGGAAGCGGGTTTGCAATTCCGCCGGCATGTCGCCGATCTCGTCCAGAAACAGTGTGCCGCCATCGGCCTGCTCGAAACGGCCGCGACGCATATTCTGCGCGCCCGTAAACGCACCGCGCTCATGGCCGAACAACTCGGATTCCAGTAGGTCACGCGGGATCGCGGCAGTGTTAAGCGCAATAAACGGCTTGCTGGCGCGCGGGCTGTGGCGATGCAGGGCGAGCGCCACCAGCTCCTTGCCGGTGCCGGATTCACCGTTGATCAATACCGTGATGTTCGACCTGGAAAGTCTGCCGATGGCGCGGAACACCTCCTGCATGGCCGGCGCCTCGCCAATGATCTCGGGCGTAGGAAGATCTTTTTCAGTGACTTGCACGGTGCGGTTACGGCGGCTCTGGTCGACGGCGCGGCGCACCAGGTCTACCGCCTCATCGACATCGAAGGGCTTGGGCATGTATTCAAACGCGCCGCCCTGATAGGCAGATACCGCACTGTCCAGATCGGAATGGGCGGTCATGATGATCACCGGCAGATCCGGGTGCTCGGTCTTGATGCGTTCGAGCATCTTGATGCCATCCATGCCGGGCATGCGGATATCGCTGATGATGACATCCGGCACCCCCTCCTCCAACGCGCTCAGCGCCGCCGCCGCATTGTCGAAACTGGCGACATCCATATCCGCCTGACGGAGCGCCCGCTCCAGCACCCAGCGGATCGCCCGATCATCGTCAATCACCCAAACATGTTCCTTTTCACTCATCGGCCTTCTCCAGTGGGAGCAATACTGTAAACACCGTCCGTCCCGGACGGCTCGTGCATTCGATCAGGCCGTCGTGCTGCTGCACCAGCGACTGGGCGATGGACAACCCCAGCCCCGTGCCTTCCGGGCGGGTAGTAACCATCGGGTAAAAAATACTTTCCAGCATGTCTGCGGGAATCCCCGGCCCATTGTCAATAACATCAACCCTTGCTGCCAATTTGTAACGATGCTGGCCCATGGTGAACTGTCGCTGAACCCGGGTACGCAAGGTGATCTCGCCCGATCCATCAATGGCCTGCACAGCATTACGCACAATGTTGAGCAGTGCCTGGATAAGTTGGTCTTGATCAGCGTTGAAGTCGGGAATACTGGGATCATAGTCACGGATGATAGTCACTCCTACCCGCACCTCGGCCAGCACCACGCCACGCACGCGCTCCAGCACCTGATGGATATTGATGGGACGCTTCTGCGGCACGGTATTAGGCCCCAACATGCGATTCAGCAGATTCTGCAACCTGTCCGCCTCACCGATGATGATGCTGGTGTATTCCTTGAGCGATTCATCGCTCAGTTCACGCTCCAGCAATTGCGCGGCGCCGCGCAATCCGCCCAAGGGATTTTTGATCTCGTGCGCCAGACCACGCACCACGGCGCGCGCCGCATTGTGCTGCGCCAGCAGGTTTTCCTCACGGGTAATGCGCATATGGTGATCGACCTGCGCCATCTCAACCAGCAACTCCTTGCCCTGCGCCTCACCCAACGGGGTAACCGTTAAATCCACCGTGATCTTGCGATCCAGCGGCAGCGTCAGCGGCAATTCGCGCTCGGTAAAGGGATACCCGCTCTCCAGCGCCTTGCGCATGGCATCAATAACAAGCTCGGCCCCCGGCAGCAGCTCTTGCACCGGCATACCGCGCACCCGTCGTGTACTCACCGCAAACAGCATTTCGGCGGCGGGATTAATATAAATGAGGCGCAGCGCATCATCGAACATCAATACTGCGGTATTGAGGGCATCAATGATGCGCCGACTTATTGCATCTTGTGTCATAACATTGGGCAGCATATGAAGGGTTTAGCAAAAATTGAACCAAGGCATGACACCCTCACGCCAAAGAATCAAAAAAAACCATAAATTCACTAATAAATACAATATGTTAAAGCAATATAATAAAACCCATTACGTTATCGGTATTTTATTTCAGCGGGAGAGAGGGAAACAACGCAGCTTTATAATAACTCACAATCGCGATGATCGCCCCATAGTGGTGCGCACCGCACAAGTACCGGGCATAAGTGCGAGCCTTACTTGAGCCTAAAAAAGAAACCCCCTGAATGCCGAAGCACGCAGGGGGCCGAAAAGACAGATGAGACGAAAAAGCGTATTACAGGCTGTAATACATGTCGTACTCAACCGGATGGGTGGTCATGCGGAAACGCGTGACTTCCTTCATCTTCAGATCGATATAGGCGTCGATCATCTCATTGGAGAACACGCCACCTGCGGTGAGGAACGCGCGATCGTTGTCGAGCGCGTCCAGCGCCATGTCCAGAGAATGGCACACGGTCGGGATCTTCTTCGCCTCTTCCGGCGGCAGATCGTACAGATCCTTGTCCATAGCCTCACCGGGATGGATCTTGTTCTGAATACCGTCAAGACCCGCCATCATCATTGCAGCAAAGGCCAGGTAGGGATTGCTGCTGGCATCCGGGAAGCGCAGCTCAATACGGCGTGCCTTGGGGCTGGGCACATACGGGATACGCACCGAAGCGGAGCGGTTACGCGCCGAGTAGGCGAGCATGGTCGGCGCCTCGAAGCCCGGCACCAGACGCTTGTAGCTGTTGGTGGTGGAATTGGTGATGGCGTTCAGCGCGCGGGCGTGCTTGAAGATACCGCCGATGTAGAAAAGCGCCATCTCGGACAGGCCACCATACAGGTTGCCGCCGAACAGGTTATTACCACCCTTGGAAAGCGACTGGTGTACGTGCATACCGCTGCCGTTGTCACCGACGATGGGCTTGGGCATGAAGGTGACTGTCTTGCCGTAGGCATGCGCGACGTTCTGGATGACATATTTGAGAATCTGAACCTCATCAGCCTTTTTCACCAGGGTGCTGAAGCGGGTGCCGATTTCGCACTGACCAGCGGTTGCCACTTCGTGGTGATGTGTTTCAACGGACAAACCCATATCTTCCAGCGCCAGACACATGGCGGAACGAAGATCCTGGAACTGATCCACTGGCGGCACGGGGAAATAACCACCCTTCACGCCGGGACGATGCCCCATATTGCCGTCGGGGTATACCTTTTCGGAGTTCCACGCAGCCGCTTCCGAGTCGATTTTGCAGAAGGAACCGCTCATGTCCGCGCCCCAACGCACGTCGTCGAAGATAAAGAACTCAGGCTCCGGGCCAAAAAACGCGGTATCGGCAATGCCGGTGGACTGCAAATAGGCCTCGGCACGCTTTGCCAGCGAGCGCGGGTCACGGTCGTAACCCTTCATGGTGTGGGGTTCAAGGATGTCGCAACGCAGAATCAGGGTACTCTCGTCGAAGAAAGGATCCATCACTGCGGTGTCGGCATCGG
>CAMTYI010000139.1:0-18781 GCA_947085925.1 uncultured Gammaproteobacteria bacterium | reverse complement strand
TCACACACGCCCAGTATCTCTGCCGCTTCACTTTGACTTAACCGCTTCTCTGTCCACCCTTTATACGCGTTCTCAAATCGCATCTTGCGTAGCTCCTGCATGAATGCTGTCCGGTTCATAGCTTGCCCCCCCCTGTGGAAGGCCACTATAAAACCGGACAGATCATGTGCTACAACTTAGGACAGTTTACTTGCTCGCTACAGACGATACGTATGTTGTTGACAATGTGAGTGACATTGTCGTGGAGAATGCAAGTGAAGGTACGGACACTGTGCGGAGTTCGATCACCTATGTCTTGGGAGTCAATGTCGAAAATCTTACCTTGACCGGTGCTATGGCGATCAATGGCACCGGTAATACCCTCAACAATGTGTTGATTGGCAATAGTGCTGCCAATACGTTGAGCGGTGGTACGGGTGCGGATCAAATGACCGGTGGTGCAGGTAATGATACCTATGTCGTAGAGAACATCGGCGATGTCGTCACCGAGAATGCCAATGAAGGCATGGACGTCGTGCAGAGCGCGATCACCTATACCTTGGGTGTCAATGTCGAAAACCTCACCTTAATGGGTGCGACGGCAATTAATGGCACGGGCAATACTCTTGATAACGTACTGATCGGGAATGGCGCGATCAATGCGCTGACGGGTGGTGCCGGGAATGACACGCTGGACGGCGGTGCAGGTGCAGATAAGTTGACGGGTGGGGCGGGCAACGACACTTATCTGGTGGACAACACCGGCGATGTGGTCACTGAGCTGGCGAGCGAAGGCACGGACACCGTGCTGAGCAGTGTCACTTATGCCTTGGCTGCCAACGTCGAAAATATCACCTTGGCCGGCACCACAGCGATTAATGGTACGGGCAATAGCCTCGATAACGTGCTCAGGGGGAACAGTGCGGCCAATACCCTGGGCGGCGGTGCGGGCAACGATACTTACCTGTTCGGCCGCGGATCTGGACAAGACCAGATAAGCAGTTACGATGCCCAGAGTACGGATGATAAAGTGATTTTCGGCGCAGCCATCGCCGCCGATCAGATCTGGTTCAGCAAAAACAACAATGACTTGCGTGTCGATGTGCTTGGCACTTCCGATCAGGTTACGTTGCAAAATTGGTATTTGGACACTGCCTATAGGGTTGATAAATTCCAGACCTCGGATGGCTCAGTGCTACTGGATAGCCAGGTTGAAAATCTGGTCAACGCCATGGCCGCTTTCGCACCGCCACCTCCTGGGCAATTGAATCTGTCGCCAGAGATGCAATCCGCATTGGTGCCGGTGATAACAACGAGCTGGCAGTCGAGCGCGGCGTGATTGGGGCATGAAGAGAAACGGCAGCCGTGGCGCTGCCGTTTCGTGCTTGTTGTAGGCTTTGTCATTCCATATGGTATTCTGGTCAACCATGTTCAATCATCTACGAGAAGATATCCGCTGCGTTTTCGACCGCGACCCGGCGGCGCGCACCACATTTGAGGTGCTGACCACCTATGCGGGCGTGCATGCGGTGCTGTTTCATCGCCTTAATCATGCTCTGTGGGGTGCCAATCTCAAGTGGCTGGCGCGTTTTCTTTCGATGCTCGCGCGCTGGTGGACGGGGGTGGAGATCCATCCTGGCGCGAAGATCGGTCGGCGTTTCTTCATTGATCACGGTATGGGTGTGGTGATCGGCGAGACGGCTGAGATCGGCGATGACTGCACGCTGTATCACGGCGTCACCCTGGGCGGCACAAGCTGGAAGGCGGGCAAGCGCCATCCCACGCTGGGCAACGATGTGGTGGTCGGGGCGGGCGCCAAGGTGCTGGGGCCGATCACCATCGGCGACGGCGGACGTGTCGGCTCCAACGCCGTGGTGGTGAAGGATGTTCCGCCCGGTGCGACAGTGGTCGGCATTCCTGGGCGGGTAGTGCGCGCCAAGGGCAATGTGGAGCCAGACCAGCGGCGGCGCGCCTTCGCGGAGAAGATTGGTTTCGATGCCTATGGCACGACGCAGGACATGCCCGACCCTGTGGTGAACGCGGTCAATGCCATGCTCGACCATATCCATGCCCTGGACAGCAGAGTGGAGCAGATGACCCAGGAGATCAGGAAGTTAGGCGGCAATGTGGAAGGTGCTGCGCTGCCCGGTCTTGATCAATGTGAGATCAACGAACCGGCAAACGGTGAACGTGGCGAGGGAGATAGTTGACTATTTTTATCAACTAAGTATAATGAATTTTGTGGTTATTTTCCCCTCCAAACACTAAGGCTACCAGGAAGACACAGATGAGATTAACAACGAAAGGTCGTTATGCAGTCACCGCCATGCTCGACCTGGCGGTTCATGCCGTGAATTCTCCGGTGCCATTGGCCGATATTTCGCAACGTCAGGGTATATCACTGTCCTACCTTGAGCAGCTTTTCGCCCGCTTGCGCAAAGAGGGTTTAGTGGACAGTGCCCGTGGCCCAGGCGGTGGTTACAAGCTAAGCCGTTCTGCGGCTGAGATTAGCGTGGTGCAGGTGATCAGCGCGATTGATGAGACGGTCGAAGCGACCCGTTGCGGCGGCCTGGCCAACTGTCAGGACGGCGAGCCTTGTTTGACGCACGAGCTGTGGACCGACCTGAGCCGCCAGATTTATGACTTTTTGAGCGGTATCAATCTCGCCCAACTGGTGGAGCGCCGCGAGGTTAAAGAGGTCGTAGTGCGCCAGGATATGCTGCAACGCGGGCGCATTGCGGGTGGCGCGTTAGCGGGCTGATTTTGATGCCGCACGTTGGCGGGGCGGGTTAATGGCTGTGTACCTTGACCACAATGCGACCACGCCGCTGGATCCACGGGTGCTGGAGGCCATGCTGCCCTATCTGCGGGGTCATCATGGCAATGCCTCCAGCGTCCACGCCTATGGCCGGGTGGCGCGCAATGCCATTGACCAGGCGCGCGAACAGGTCGCCGCCCTGGTCAATGCCCAGTCGTCGCAGGTGGTATTCACCGGCTGCGGCACAGAGGCCAATAATCTTGCGCTCAAGGGTGTGGCGGCGCGGCTGGTGGCTGGACGTATCGCGGTGAGCGCCGTTGAACACGCCTCGCTGCTTGGCCCCGCGCATGCACTGGAGCGGCAAGGTTGGATCATTGACGCCATTGCGGTGGACGATCAGTGCCGGGTGTCAATGGCGTCATTGTCCGAGGTGCTTGAAGACGCATCGTCTGAGGTGATAAAAGCCTCACCCCGAATCGTTTCGGTCATGATGGCGAACAACGAAACCGGCGTAATTCAAGATATACCCGCCATCAGCGCGCAAGCGCGCCGCGTTGGCGCCATCATGCACACCGATGCCGTGCAGGCTGCGGGCAAGATCCCGGTTGATTTTCCTGCCAGCGGCGCCCATCTCATGAGTCTCTCCGCGCACAAACTGTATGGCCCCAAAGGCGTCGGTGCGCTGATCGTCGACAAGTCCCTCGAATTGGAGCCTTTGCTGCATGGCGGAGGGCACGAAATGGGGCGGCGCGGCGGCACTGAAAATGTTGCTGGAATTGTAGGGTTTGGCGCGGCGGCGGAGCTGGCGCTCAACGAGTTGGCGGCGCGCAGTGCTCATCTGTACAGGCTGCGGGATTTGCTTGAGGCCGGCTTGCGTGAACTGCCCGGTGTGGTGATTTTTGCCGAACGCGCCGCGCGCCTGCCTAACACAGTGTTGATCGGTGTTCCGGGTATTGATGGTGAAGCGCTGTTGATGAACCTCGACCGCAAAGGCATTGCTGTTTCCAGTGGTTCGGCCTGCGCCAGCGGCAGCGGTGAACCCAGTCATGTGCTGCTGGCGATGGGTGTCGATCCCGGCCTGGCGCGCCGCGTGATTCGCGTTAGCCTTGGTCAGGGAAATACGCCGGAAAATGTGCTGCGATTCGTTGCGGTGTTGCGTGAACAGATTGACTATTTGCAGGCCACGGCGCGCAGCGCCTGGAACACATAGGAGTAACAACGATGAGTATTACATTAACAGCGGCCGCAGCCGACCACGTCCGGAAATTCCTTGCCAAACAGGGCAAGGGCGAGGCATTGCGTCTGGGTGTCAAGACCAACGGCTGCTCGGGCTATGCTTACACAGTCGATGTCGCCGAGCAGATTGAACCGGGCGATAAAGTGTATGAAGATCATGGGGTGAAGGTTGTTGTTGATTCCAAGAGCCTGCTTTATCTGGCTGGCATGGAGCTTGATTATGTGAAGGAAGGGTTGAACGCGGAGTTCAAGTTCAACAACCCGAACGTCAAAAATACCTGCGGTTGCGGCGAGAGTTTTAGCGTTTGACGAGATCTCGGGGCGATCCAGTGATTGCCAGTGCCTCATCAACCGATTAAACTAGAAAAGATTTTTTCACAGACAAGCCCGCGTTTGTTCGCGGGTTTGTTTTTTTACCTCACTTATTGCTGGAGAATTTGTAATGGCTGTCGAACGTACCCTGTCCATCATCAAGCCCGATGCCGTTGCCAAGAATGTAATCGGCGAGATTTACAGCCGTTTTGAAAAAAACGGGCTGCGTATCGTCGCTGCAAAAATGGCGCAACTGACACGCGCGCAGGCCGAGGCGTTTTATGCCGTGCATAAAGAGCGTCCGTTCTTCAATGATCTGGTGAGCTTCATGATCACTGGCCCGGTGATGATTCAGGCGCTGGAAGGCGAAAACGCCATTGCCAAACACCGTGACCTGATGGGCGCCACCAACCCCAAGAATGCCGCGCCAGGCACCATCCGCGCCGATTTTGCCGATAGCGTTGAAGAGAATGCAGTGCATGGTTCGGACGCACCGGAGACCGCTGAGCAGGAAATCGGATTTTTCTTCAAGCAGGAAGAAATGTGCCCGCGCACACGCTAAATGGTATCGACTTTTCCTGAGCCTGTGATGGAAACGCAACTGAAAACCAATTTGCTGGGATTAGACCGGCAATCCATGGAAGCCTTCTTCGTCGACATCGGCGAGAAGGCTTTTCGTGCTACCCAAGTGCTGCAATGGATACACCAAAATGGCGTCGATAATTTTGATGCCATGACCAACATCAGCAAGGATCTACGCAAACGTCTACAGGATGTCACCGAAATCAAGCCGCCGGAATTGGTGCTGGAGCAGGCGTCCGCAGATGGCACGCGTAAATGGTTGTTGCGGCTGGACAGTGGCAACTGCATCGAGGCGGTGTTCATCCCGGAACGTGATCGCGGCACTTTATGCGTGTCTTCGCAGGTGGGCTGCGCGCTGGACTGCAGCTTTTGTTCTACTGCGCAGCAAGGCTTTAACCGCAACCTCACTGCTGCCGAGATTATCGGCCAGGTCTGGGTGGCAAACCGTGCGTTGGGCAAGGATCCAAAAGGTGAGCGCATCATCACCAACGTGGTGCTGATGGGCATGGGCGAGCCGCTGCTGAATTTCGATAACGTGGTCAAGGCCATGAACCTGATGATGGACGACTTCTGCTATGGTCTGTCAAAACGCCGCGTCACGCTGAGCACCGCAGGCGTGGTTCCGGCGCTGGACCGGCTGCGTGAGGTGACCGATGTGGCCTTGGCGGTATCATTGCATGCGCCGAATGACGCGCTGCGCAATGAGTTGGTGCCACTCAACAAGAAATACCCGATCCGCGAATTGCTCGATGCCTGCAAGCGTTACTTGGCAGGCAAGCCGCACAGCAGAATCACTTTTGAATATGTCATGCTGGACGGCATTAACGATAGCCCGCAGCATGCCCGCGAGCTGATCAAGCTGCTACAGGACGTACCGTCCAAGATCAATCTGATCCCGTTCAACCCCTTCCCGGGTACGCGCTATACGCGCTCCGGCGATGCGGCGATTGTACGTTTCCGCGATATGCTGATAAATGCCGGTTATACGACCATCACGCGCAAAACCCGTGGCGATGATATTGATGCCGCGTGTGGGCAGTTGGCAGGCAAGGTAATGGATCGCAGCAAGCGTAAAATTCGATTGATGGCGGCAGAGCAAGCGCGGGTGGCAGGATAAGTGAAAGTGGCACGCTGGTGGTTGTCCGGATTGTTGGTGCTGTCGTTGGCGGCATGCACTCAGCAGTTGCCACGCACTGGCGCCGGGCAGGGCGATTCGCTTGCCCAGATTTATACCAATCTTGGGCTTACCTATCTACAGCAAGGCAAGCGCGAGCTGGCGCTGGAAAAGCTGCAACGTGCCGTCGAGGCGGATCCTGATTTGCCTGCCGCCAACCACTACCTCGCCGAAGCTTACCAGCAGCTTGGACAAATAGAAAAGGCTGAGCAGTATTTTCGGCGTGCGGTAAAGCTGGATCAAGAGAATCCGATGCTGCGCAATAATTTCGGGGCGTTTTTATGCGGTCACGGCAATCGCGATGAGGCTGAACAGCAATTTTTGCTGGCAGCCAAAAATCCTCGTTATGAAACGCCTGAGCTGGCCTATGAAAATGCGGGCATGTGTGCCCAGCGTATCCCCGATGCGGAAAAGGCGGAGCAGTATTTCCGCACGGCATTAGGCATTAACTCTAAACTGCCGCGCACACTCCATCAAATGGCGGCACTGAGTTATGACAAGCAACGCTATCTTCCGGCGCGCGCATATTTGCAGCGCTATCTGGAAGTCGCGCGACACACGTCGCAGAGCCTGTGGCTGGGCATTAAAATAGAGCGCGCGCTCGGCGATGATAACGCTGTGACCAGCTATGCGGCGCAGCTCAAGAGCAATTTCCCTGATTCCGAGGAGACCCGGTTGTTGGAAGCGGAGAAGAAATGACAGTGGACGTAATACCTGATTTTGAGAAGCGGCCCGAAGAAGCTGCGGGTGTGCCTGACCCAGTAGCGGATGCCACTGGGCCAGGGAGACGTTTGCGTGAGGCACGCGAAGCGCTCGGTTTGAGTCAGGCCGATGTGTGCGGACAGTTGCATCTCGAATCCAAAATCGTCACTGCGCTGGAGGCGGACGACTATAAGAAGCTGCCGCCACCCACGTTCGTGAGCGGCTATCTGCGCAACTATGCCCGACTGGTGAATCTGCCGGTGGAGGTGGTGATGGCGGACTACGAGCGCCTTGGCTTTGCCACCCAGCCGCCTGTACGCCTGGGCACGACTGCCAATAAAAAACCCGAGCACAAAAGCGATAAGGCGGTGCGGATTACCAGTTATCTGATTGCGCTGGTGGTGATCGTGGCCTTGGTGGTGTGGTGGCAATATCAAGAGAATTCGGAGCCGCAGCAGCAAATCACTGTACCTGATGGTGATGCGCATCTCCTCTCTCCCGAGATCCCATCCGAACTACCGGCCCAGCCACTGGTGCCGCAGCCTCCTGAGGCAATAAGCCCATCTGGCGTGGAAGATGGTGCTGCACCAGCGGCTCCGGCACCATCGGCGCCAGTGCCCGCCGTCATACCAATCCAGCCAACTCCGCCTCCTTCCGGTTCGCTTGACAATGCCACCGTGCAATTACGTTTTGAGGCGGATTCCTGGGTGGAAATCAATGATGCCAATGGAAAACGCCTGTTCTATGCGATTGGCAAGGCGGGGGAGGCGAAGTCCCTGAAAGGCCCCGCACCGTTTGATGTGGTGCTGGGTCAGGCGCCGGCGGTGAAGATCGAATATAATGGCGTTCCTTTTGACCAGAAGCCCTACACCCGTGGTGAAGTGGCGACTTTCACTCTTGGTAAACCAGCAGAGGTCACACGTTAACATGCACCAGGAAAGTCCTATCAAACGCCGCAAGTCGCGCCAGATCTGGGTGGGCAAGGTTCCTGTGGGGGGCGATGCGCCGATTTCCGTGCAGAGTATGACCAACACAGAGACCTGTGATGTGGCGGCGACCGTGGTGCAGATCCGCGCCCTGCAGCGCGCCGGTGTCGATATCGTGCGGGTGTCAGTGCCCTCCATGGACGCTGCCGAGGCGTTTGGCATGATACGCAAGGAAGTGGACGTGCCGCTGATCGCGGATATCCACTTTGATTATAAAATCGCGTTGCGCGTGGCGACCTTGGGCGCCGACTGCCTGCGCATCAATCCCGGCAACATCGGGCGCGATGATCGGGTGCGCGCCGTGGTGGATGCCGCTCGCGACAACAACATTCCCATTCGCATCGGCGTGAACGCGGGTTCGCTGGAAAAAGACCTGCAAAAGAAATATGGCGAGCCGACGGCGGAGTCGTTGGTGGAATCCGCCATGCGCCATATTGATATCCTGGACAAGCTGGATTTTCAGAATTTCAAGGTCAGTCTCAAGGCCTCCGAAGTATTCATGACGGTGGCAGCGTATCGCATTCTGGCCGGACAGATTGAGCAACCTCTGCATCTGGGCATCACCGAGGCGGGCGCGTTGCGTGCGGGTACTGTGAAATCCGCTATCGGCCTGGGTATGCTACTTATGGACGGCATCGGCGATACCCTGCGCGTATCGCTGGCGGCGGACCCTGTGGAAGAGGTCAAGGTCGGTTTCGATATCCTCAAGAGCCTACGTTTGCGCAACAAGGGGATCAACCTGATTGCCTGTCCGTCCTGTTCCCGCCAGGAATTCGATGTCATCAGCACGGTAAATGCCCTCGAAGCGCGCCTGGAAGATATCCTGGAACCGCTGGATGTCGCCGTCATCGGTTGCGTGGTCAATGGCCCCGGCGAGGCGAAGGTGGCTCATATCGGTCTGGCTGGCGGCTCGCCGAATCTGCTGTACATCAATGGCAAACCGGCGCGCAAACTCAGCAATGAAGAGCTAGTGGATGAGTTGGAACGCGAAATCCGCGCCAAGCTGAAAAAATCATCAGGAGAAATCATGTAGGGGCGGGCCTTGCGCCTGCCCGCCACCCGTGGTTGCCCACGTGTGGCGCTCCTGCAACACATACCATCATGGCTAAAACCATCCCAGCAATCCGTGGCATGAATGACATTCTGCCGGACCAGGCCGCCTGCTGGCGGTTTGTCGAAGACAGCGCGCGTGCGCTGTTGACCGGCTATGGCTATGGCGAAATCCGTCTGCCAGTGGTGGAAAAGACCGAACTGTTCGCCCGCACCTTGGGCGAGGTCACCGATATTGTCGAGAAAGAAATGTACACCTTTCTCGACCGTAACGGCGATAGCCTCACTCTGCGCCCGGAAGGCACTGCCAGTTGCACCCGCGCCGCCATCGAGAGCGGCCTGTTGCACAATCAGGTGCAGCGCCTGTGGTATCAGGGGCCAATGTTTCGTCATGAGCGCCCGCAGCAGGGGCGTTATCGCCAGTTTCACCAGATCGGTGCCGAAACTTTCGGCATGGCCGGGCCGGACATCGACGCCGAGCTGATACTGGTTACCGCCCGTTTGTGGCGTATGCTGGGTTTGAAGGACGATCTGGTGCTGCATCTTAATTCGTTGGGCACGGCGGACGCGCGCAATGTCTACCGCACACAACTGGTGGAGTATTTCTCGGCGCATGTCGAACAGCTCGATGAAGACAGCCTGCGACGCCTGCACGCCAATCCGCTACGCATCCTCGATAGCAAAAATCCGTCGCTGCAAGTGTTGATCGAGGGCGCGCCGCGCTTCCTGGACATGCTGGACAGCGGATCACGCGAGCATTTCGAGAACTTGAAAGCGCTGCTCGACGCCGCCGAGCTGCGTTATGTGGTGAATCCGCGCCTGGTGCGTGGACTGGATTATTATGGAAAGACCGTGTTTGAATGGGTTACTGATCGTCTTGGCGCGCAGGGCACGGTCTGCGCGGGTGGGCGTTATGATGTGCTGGTTGAGGAGCTGGGCGGCAGGCCTACCCCTGCAGCGGGGTTCGCCATGGGCGTGGAGCGCCTCGTCGCCTTGCTGATAGACTGCGGCGTAACGCCACCTGTCGCATTGCCTCATGCCTATCTGGTGGTAAGCGGCGATGAGGCGGAGCGGCAGGGCATTCTGCTTGCGGAATCGCTGCGCGACCGTGTTCCTGCTTTACGTCTGCAAGTGAATTGCGGCGGCGGTAGCTTCAAGAGCCAGATCAAAAGGGCAGACAAGAGCGGTGCCGCGTATGCCCTCCTGCTCGGCGAGGACGAAGCGGCGCGGCACGAGGTGGGCATCAAGTCGCTGCGTGAAGACCGCCCGCAGCAGAATGTGTCTCAGGCGGAATTGGCGGATTATTTGGTGCAGCTATTGTAGGTTAAGTGCGTAGGGATGGGCTTCAGGCTTCGCCCCTACTGCCAGTTTAGAGGAATCACGCGTGGACGGTTACGTATCAGAAAACGAGCAACTCGAATCTTTCAAGCAGTGGTGGAAGAAATACGGCAAGTTAGTCACGGCGGTCTTGGTGCTTGGCGTGGCCGCGCTGGCGGGTGGTCAATGGTGGCGGCATGATCAAACGGCCCAGTCCGAGGCCGCTTCCGCTGAGTATCAGCAGCTTGTGGCGGGTCTTACCAAGAATAACGCGCAAGTGGTGCAGGAGCGCGCATCGCGCCTTATCAGCCAACACAGCAGCACGCCCTATGCCGCGTTCGCCGCTCTGGCGTTGGCCAAGACCAAGCTGGATCAGGGTGACAGTAAGTCTGCACGCACGCAATTGCAATGGGCGCTGGATCACAGCGATCAACCCGGCGTGCAGAATATAGCGCGGCTGCGCCTGGCAAGAATCCTGTTCTCCGAGGGGCAGAACGCCCCCGCGTTAGCCATGCTCAATGCCGTCGAGTCGGGTGACTTTGCCATGCAGTACGAGGAATTGAAGGGCGATATCCAGGTTGCACTGGGCAAGTCAACCGATGCCCGCGCCGCTTACACCAAGGCGCTTGCCGCGCTGGAGCCGGGCGCTGCCGAGCGCGCGCAGTTACAGATGAAGCTGGATGACCTTGGAGCCAAATAACGTGCAGGGACGCGCTAATCCCGCGAGCGCAGGACGCGCAGGAGCGGGGAACGTGCAAGGATGCACTAATCCCGCAAGCGGTCGCTTCCGGCATCCTGCCTTGCGCGACACTAGTGCATCCATGCACGTCGCAGGACGCGCAGGAGCGGGGAACGTGTCTGTGCGCAACATAGTGGGCGTCATGCTGCTGGCGCTCCTTGCCGGGGGGTGTAGCATCATTTCACCGGACAGAGAGCCGCCGCCCAAACTGACTGCATTGGATGGGGGATTGCCGGTGCGTGCGCTCTGGTCAACCAGCTTCGGCGCGAAACTGGAAGGTCAATACCAGCGTTTCGCTCCCATCGTGGAAGGAGGCAAGCTGTTTGTTGCGGACGGCGAGGGGCGAGTGGCCAGCCTGGACGCCGCCAGCGGCAAGACCTTGTGGGTTGTCGAGACCAAGGCCAAAATTTCGGCGGGATTGGGCAGCGGCGAAGGCTTGCTGCTCGCAGGCACCCGCAATGCCGAAGTGCTGGCCTTGCGCAAGGACGATGCCGCAGTGGCGTGGCGCAGCCCGGTATCCAGCGAAGTGCTGGCCCCACCGCGCGCTGCCGAGGGTATGGTCGTGGCGCGCACGGTGGATGACAAAGTGCTTGTACTGGATGCCAAAAATGGCAACCGCCTGTGGACGCAAGGGCAGACTGTTCCTATCCTCACCTTGCGCGGCACAGGTGCGCCGCTGGTCTCGGGAGACAAGGTCATCGTGGGATTTGCCAACGGCAATCTTGCGGCGTTCAACCTGGCTGATGGCAAGGCGTTGTGGGAGGTCAGAATCACCGCGCCCCAGGGGCGTTCCGAACTTGAGCAAATGGTGGATGTCGACGCAGACCCGGTCATCGTGGACGACGTTATTTATGCCGTATCATTTCAGGGGCGGCTCGCCGCCGTGGCGCTGGATACGGGTCGCCTGCTCTGGGCGCGCGATATGTCATCCTTTAACAACATCGCCATCGACAAAGAAAAAATCTATGTCACGGACAGCGAAGGCCAGGTATGGGCGCTTGATCGCAGCAACGGCGTGGCGCTGTGGAAGCAGGACAAACTGGGCGGTCGCGGCCTGACTGCACCGGCCATTCACGGCGATTATATTGTGGCCGGCGACATCGAAGGCTATCTGCACTGGCTGGCGCGCGATGACGGCCATTTTGTGGCGCGTTACAAGACGAATGATTCGGCCATAACGGTTACCCCGGTGGTCGTGGGTGATACCCTGTATGTGCGTGGCAAGAATGGAGTTTTGGGCGCGATAACCTTGCCCGGGGCTGCCCAGAGTTCCCCCTCTCCTTGAATAGAAGGGGGTAGCCACCCCCCCCATACGCTTTACCCCTCTTCAACGGACAGCCCAGCAGTTTGCTATACTCTGCCTTAACTTCCCCTTTACGTCTTTCTAACCGAAATCTCAAATGAAACCTGTTATCTCCCTGGTAGGCCGTCCCAATGTCGGCAAATCCACGCTATTTAACCGCCTGACGCAATCGCGTGCCGCGCTGGTGGCCGATCAGCCGGGACTGACCCGTGACCGCATCTATGGCGCGGGCAGAATTGGTGACCGGCCTTATATCGTTATTGATACTGGTGGCCTGAGCGGCGAGCGGGATGGCATAGACAGCCTGATGGCTGAGCAGGCGCGGCTCGCCATGCAGGAGTCGGATATCATTCTGTTCCTCGTCGATGGCCGTGCCGGCATGACGGCAGGGGACGAAGAAATTGCAAGGCGCTTGCGCCAGCTTGGCAAGCAGGTATATCTCGTGCTCAACAAGGCCGAAGGTCTGGAAAGTGCGATCGTAGGCGCTGAGTTTCAGGCGATGGGGCTGGGTCAGCCCTATCCGGTGTCCGCCACCCACGGTGACGGCGTCGGGCGAATGATGGAGGTTGTGCTGTCTACCCTGCCAGTCGAACTGGAGGAGGCGGCACAGCCCGGCATTAAAATCGCCGTCGCCGGGCGCCCCAATGTCGGCAAATCCACCCTCGTCAACCGCATCCTCGGCGAGGAGCGCGTACTGGCCTTCGACTTGCCCGGTACCACGCGCGATAGCGTCTATATTCCCTTCGAGCGCGGCGGGCAGGATTACACGCTGATCGACACGGCGGGCATACGCCGTCGCCACAAAGTGACCGAGGCGATAGAAAAGTTCAGCGTGGTGAAAACCCTGCAAGCGATTGAAGAGTCACATGTGGTGATCCTGGTGCTGGACGCCACGGCGAGCATCACCGACCAGGACGCCAGTCTCGCCGGTCTTATTCTCGAAAGCGGCCGGGCACTGGTGATTGCCGTCAATAAATGGGATGGTCTGGATGCCGAGCGCCGCGTCTATCTCAAACGCGAACTGGAGCGCAAACTGCCGTTTCTCGACTTCGCAGGAGTTTACTTTATTTCCGCATTGCATGGCACGGGCGTCGACAAACTACTCGCTGCCGTGGACAACGCGCATCGCTGCGCCACCCAAAAACTATCCACCCCGCAACTGACGCGTCACCTGGCCGACATCATCGCCCAGCATCAGCCACCGTTGGTGCATGGCCGCCGCATCAAGCTGCGCTATGCCCACCAGGGCGGGCAAAATCCACCCGTCATCGTGATTCATGGCAACCAGGTCGACTCCGTGCCCGATACTTACCGGCGCTATCTCTCCAACGCCTTTCGCGTCATTCTCAAGATTGAAGGCACGCCGGTACGCATAGAGTTCAAGGGCAGCGAGAATCCTTATCGCGAAAAAAAGAATGTCCTCAGCCAGCGCCAGCTCGACAAACGGCGACGCTTGAAAAAGCACATCAAAAAATTCAAGTGACGCGATGGCAGAAGGAGGTGTGTCCGTTGCTGACAGGGCACGCCAGGTTTACAGTTCCAGGGTTTTATCCCGCTCAATCAGCGCATACGCCGAGTGATTGTGGATTGACTCGAAGTTCTCCGATTCGACAACATAGGCGGTGATGCGCGGATCGTCATTCAAGCGCGCGGCAACGTCGCGCACCATGTCTTCGACGAATTTGGGGTTTTCATAGGCGCGTTCGGTGACGTATTTTTCGTCCGGGCGCTTGAGAATGCCGAACAGTTCGCAGGAGGCCTCTTTCTCCACGATGTCGATCACCTCCTCAATCCACACAAACCCCTCGGTGCGCACATTCACGGTGACGTGAGAGCGCTGGTTATGGGCGCCGTATTTGGAGATTTCCTTGGAACAGGGGCACAGACTGGTGACCGGCACAACAACCTTGATGGATGTGGTGGACTTTCCGCCAGTGATCTCGCCGATCAACGTGACGTTATAATCCATGAGGCTTTTCACGCCGGATACCGGTGCGGCTTTATTGACGAAATACGGGAATGTCATTTCGATATGCCCGGATTCGGCAGCGAGCAGCGTCGCCATTTCGGATAGCATATCCTTGAAAGACGCCACGCTGATTTCGCGTTCGTGGTGATTAAGTATCTCCACGAAGCGTGACATGTGAGTGCCCTTGAAATTGTGCGGCAGCCTCACATACATGTTGAAAGTGGCGATGGTGTGTTTCTCGCCGTCGCTGCGATCCTTGACGCGCACCGGGTGCCGGATGTCCTTGATCCCCACCTTGTCGATAGCGATGCGCCGCGTATCCAGGCTGCCCTGTACATCGGCGATGCCAGCCGTCGGTTGGCTGATGTTTTGTTTCACGGTGCTCATGGTGGTTATTCCTCGGTGTAGCGCACACAGGCGCGCTCGGTTTCCCACAGGGTGACCGCGCTTACTTTCAAAACGCTGGTATTCAGCGTGTTGGACAGCTCTTTGTAGAAATAGCTCGCGATGTTTTCGGCGGTCGGATTGATTTTGTCGAACGGCGGTATATCGTTCAGATAGTAGTGATCCAGGCGTCCCGCCAGTTCGCGCGCCGCATTCTTGATGATCTTGAAATCAAGACCCATGCCGACCTTGTCCAGCGCGGTGGCACACACTTCGACTTCGAGTTTCCAGTTATGACCGTGCATACGGCTGCACGCACCGGGATAATCCCGCAAGGTGTGGGCGGCGGCGAAATCAGTCACGATTTTAAGGGTGTAACGGGGGTTCATAAAATAAACTTGACTAATTTAGTAGGAATTTAACCGGATTGGGGCGGTTTGGCAAGCCCCTTCTCCGAAATGACGGGTGACAGTACGGATAATCCCATTGGAATCAAGGCCGCACTCAGCCAGCAATTGCTCTCTGGCGCCTTGCTCGATAAAGCTGTCGGGCAAGCCGAGATTGACTATGGAGCATAGGACACCGTGTGCCGCCAGGCATTCGTTGACAGCACTGCCCGCCCCGCCCATCACGGCGTTTTCCTCAATGGTGATGAGCAGTTCGTGTTCGCGGGCGAGCCGTAGCACCATCTCCTCGTCCAGCGGCTTCACGAAGCGCATGTTGGCGACTGTTGCATCAATCTGTCCGGCGGCATCCAGGGCGGGTGCGACCATGCTGCCGAAGGCAAGAATGGCGACCTTGGAGCCTTGCCGACTCAGTTCCGCCTTGCCGATGGGTAGCGCGGACATCTTTTTCTGGATTGCAACACCCGGCCCCGACCCGCGCGGGTAACGCACCGTTGCGGGGCCGCTGTGCTGAAAGCCAGTGTAGAGCATCTGGCGGCACTCATTTTCGTCGGCGGGCGCCATAATGACCATGTTCGGGATGCAGCGCAGAAAACTCAGATCGAAGCTGCCGGCATGGGTAGGGCCATCAGGGCCGACCAGACCGCCCCGGTCGATAGCGAACAACACCGGCAGATTCTGTATGGCGACATCAAGAATCAACTGGTCATAGGCGCGCTGCAAAAATGTTGAATAGATGGCAACCACCGGCTTCATGCCATCGCATGCCAGCCCCGCAGCAAGGGTGACGCTGTGTTGCTCGGCAATGGCCACATCGAAATAACGCGTCGGATAGCGCTGGGAGAACTCCACCAGGCCAGATCCTTCGCGCATTGCCGGCGTGATGCCGATCAGACGCTCATCAAGCGCCGCCATGTCGCACAGCCATTCACTGAAGACCTGGGTGTAGGTCGGGCCGCCGCTGGAGGCAAGCATTTCGCCCGTTTCCGGCTCGAAAGGCGGCACGCCATGATAGGCGCAAGGATTTTGTTCCGCAGGCGTGTATCCCTTGCCCTTTTTGGTGACAACGTGCAGGAACTGCGGCCCTTTCAGGGAGCGCAGATTGGTGAGCGTCTTGACCAGTGTGGGGAGGTCATGGCCGTCGATGGGGCCTATGTAGTTGAAGCCCATCTCCTCGAACAGCGTGCCGGGCACGATCATACCCTTCACATGTTCTTCCGCACGGCGCGCCAGCTCCCACACGGGGGGCATCACGCCCAACACCTTTTTACTGCCCTCGCGTACTGTTGAGTAAAGCTTGCCGGACAGCACGCGCGCCAGATAATGCGACAATCCCCCCACATTGGGCGAAATCGACATATCGTTATCATTGAGGATGACCAGCAAGTCAGGGCTGATGTCCCCCGCGTGATTCAGTGCCTCAAAGGCCATGCCTGCGGTCAACGCACCATCGCCAATGATCGCCACCGCCTTGCGGTCGATGCCCTGCTGGCGCGCCGCCAGGGCCATGCCGAGCGCGGCGCTGATCGACGTGCTGGAATGCCCAACGCCGAAGGTGTCGTAAGAGCTCTCACCGCGCTTGGGAAAACCCGCCAAGCCGTCTTTCTTGCGTAGCGTAGACATCTGCTCGCGGCGACCAGTGAGGATCTTGTGGGGATACGTCTGGTGACCCACATCCCACACCAGGCGGTCTTCCGGGGTGTTGAAAACATAATGCAGCGCGATGGTCAGCTCCACCGTGCCCAGTCCCGCAGACAGGTGCCCGCCGGTACGGCTCAATGTCTGGATCAAAAAGCTGCGCAACTCCTCCGCCACCTGGACGAGCTGCGACTCAGGGAGTTTGCGCAAGTCTTCCGGGGAGTTTATGGACTTCAGCAGCAGGCAATGGTTTTGATCGAGCATCTTGCGGGCGGCCGGTTAAGTAAAAGTAAACTATGCATTATCTTAGGCTGCCGGTGGGGTTGCAAGGAATATCGTGTTGTCCGGCGGGGATTAAGGTGCCGGTAGGGGGTGGCCTAATTGCCCGCCTTTGCCCTGCAAGGCCATTTCCACTGTATCGAGCGCTCGGTTGGCATCCATGCCGCCCACTATATAGATGGCATTTTTATGTGTCGCCACAGCAGCGGCGCTTCTCGCAGCCTTCATCCGCGAAGTAAATGACCAGTCGCCCACCTGACCGCCCGCTTCAACAGGGGCGAATTCCACGCTGTCCAGCCGGAATTGCCCATCGTGTCCGCCCATCATATAGATATAGTTGTTCATCGCAAATGCGCTGGCGATGAAGCGCGGCGTTTGCAGTGTGGTTGGTTCGATACGCCAGGGCTGAAGCGCCCCGTCAGGGCCGACAGAGGTCATTTCCACGTCGCCATAACTGACTTTCTGGGGGTCCCTGACATGCCCGCCCAGTAAGTAGATCTTGTCGTCGAGAATGGCGGCGGAGTGGATGTAGCGGTCAATTACGGATTCCTCCTTCTCCCGTTGCCAGCCGCCAAGCGTGCCATCCGGCTTGATTTCAACGCGTTCCACGGATTTGAGGAAGATACCGTTGTAACCGCCGATGGCATAGATATGGTTCTTGTATTTCACCGTCTTCAACCCGCGCCGTGGCGTAGTGAGATAATTTTCGAGCTGCCACGGCCCCAGGCTGCCATCAGGATTGATGCGCGCCTTTTCCACTGAGGCGATGGGCTGGTTGTCGTCCCCGCGCGGGCCAGTCGCACCGCCGAGCGCATAGAGATAGCCGTTCATGGTCACGGCAGCGAGATAAAAGCGGCCTTCGAGCAGGCCGGAGGTGGTTTGCCATTCACCCAGCGTGCCGTCAGAATTGATGCGGGTAAACTCGACGTCCTTAACGTATTCGTCATCGTCATTGATGCCGCCCACCACATACAGATAATCACCCGCCACCGCCGCTGCCAGAGCGCGCCTCGGGAAATGAAAGCTGTTGACTGGCTTCCAGCCGCTGACCCAGCCGGGACTGTTCTGTGGTGTGGCGCTGCTGCCATTGAATAGCAGAAGCATGAGTGCTGCTATGAGTAGCGCACCAATGCCGGGCAGCAACAGTGACGCGTTCTTGTTTGATCTGGGTGTATTGTCTTGCATGTGGGTAGTGTATCCCAAGAGATTGAAACTCTTCACCTTGGTTCGGGGGCGAAATCTCTGAAGCGGCAATGGCGGTCTTAAATACAGGTTCAAAAGGGATGGACGCGTGGGTATAAATCTGCGTTTTACGTCCTCGGCGAACTCATGGTTTGCGTAAAAGCGACGCGCAAGTAGACATCGGCTAGATTTTGGCAGAAAATTCCCCGTTTCCGGGCGGCCCCCTCGGAGATTTTGCATTTCATATGGTTTTGTCATGGAATCCTGCTTGACATATGGGTGTCGACTCCCTAGAATCTCCGCTTCTTTGATGGGCCGTTGTAGAACCTCCGGGCTGTCGTTGTAAATTCTTGGGCATTCCGCGCTAGTTGTCGCCGTTTTCAAGTGGCGCGCAGGGATGTTCGTTTGTGTCTGTTTTGTGCGGGAGTTAGTAAGCTAATGGCAACAGTTAATCAGTTGGTGCGCAAACCTCGGGTGCAGCAAAAGGTCAAAAGCAATGTGCCTGCGCTGGGTGAAAGCCCGCAAAAGCGCGGTGTGTGCACGCGTGTTTACACAACCACGCCTAAGAAGCCGAATTCCGCGATGCGCAAAGTGGCGCGTGTTCGCCTTACCAATGGTATGGAAGTGAGTAGCTACATCGGCGGAGAAGGTCATAACCTTCAGGAGCACTCTGTGGTTCTGATCCGCGGCGGTCGTGTGAAGGATTTGCCGGGTGTACGCTACCATACGGTGCGCGGCAGCCTTGACACCTCCGGTGTAAGTGCCCGTCGCCAAGGCCGTTCGAAGT
>CAMTYI010000138.1:0-1888 GCA_947085925.1 uncultured Gammaproteobacteria bacterium | reverse complement strand
GCCAAATACCTCAGAGGATCGAGCATCGACGAACTGGTGGCGGGCTACCTGTACGACACCGGCGGCACGCTCAAGCCGTATCTGTTCCACCACGACAGCATCACCAGCACCACGGCGGTGAGCGGGCACAATGGCGGGACGATACAGAGCATCAGCTATGGGGCGTTTGGCAACACGCTCACGACCACCGGCGCGAGTCCGAACCGGCTGAAGTACACGGGAAGAGAGGACGATGGCACGGGGCTGTACTACTACCGGGCGCGGTATTATGATCCGGCGATAGGCAGGTTTATCTCCGAAGACCCGCTGGGGTTTGGGGCGGGGGATGTGAACTTCTATGCGTATGTGGGAAATAATCCGGTCAACAACAACGATCCGTCCGGGAATGAAGTTAACGGACGTTATGATCTGTCAACAGGTAAGCTCACTGTGATGGATATCAGCACTGGAAAAACCGCCACAGTGAACGCGGAATCTGGCGGTAAGCCTTTTGGGAAACCTATCGAAGTTGGAAAATACGAAATTCTCGAACGAGCAGGCCGCAATGATTTTTACCGGTTGGACGCTATTGATTCCAATCCTAGAGATGATGTTCACCAAGCGTCTGGTCGGGACGCATTTAGATTGCATCGCCCAGGAATGACAGTAGGTTGCATAAGCGTATGTACATGGGATGGGTGGCGCAGTGTAGATAATGTCGTTCAAAACACAAAAACCACAACGGTGAAAGATAACTTCCAGCCTTGGTGGGATATTTTTGGCATTACGAACGCGGGCAATATTAAAAAATTTGGTGAACTTGAAGTTATAAAGTCGCCGACTGGGATTAAAATCAATTCTAACCAGTTCGATTCTGGTTTTGGTGGTGCATATGGTGGATTCTTGCTATATCCCAATAAACCAAATTCAAATCAGATGCAATCTGTATACTCGAAATAAGTGAGAGCGGAATATTTCATGCCGTTCTCGCTATCTTGGCTTGCGAGCTATGTTTTAGCAGGTGGCATGTTTGCACTTGAGAGTTTTATTGTGTACTGCCTTATTACCGGCTCGGCATTTGCGCCAAGTGAAGTGTTTGTCGTAGAGGGTGTAGCTCGGATGTTACTTGTCTCTGGAGGGATGCTGGGTATATCTCTTCCTCTTCTGCACTTGGACACGGAAAAATTCAATAATACAGTTTGGTTTGTTTCGGTGTTTTTCTTGTTGGTTAGCGTTGTCTCTTCGGAAACATACATCGATATTTTCTTGCTAAAAAAGAGCTATTTCTTTTTTTCGACAGCCATTTTCTATTTTTTCCTTGCCGCTTCAATGGCTCTTGTTTTACAACAGAAATTGTGGCGTGAAGTTTATGCCAATGCGCCTGTACGTTCTTGTGTTACACCCAGTCTCGCTGCCGCGCTGATGTCGCTGTTAATTGGGATAATTTTTTATTTTTTATCACGCAATTTTCCTGAATTACTTTCTAGGCAAACGACGCAGATCGCAAGTGGTATCCTACTTTTTGTGACTCCATTAGCATTTCTTAGTCGCGTCGTCGTTGATTTTGGAATTTCTATATTCACTGGGATAGGAAGCAGACTGTCACTTCCCCTGTTGCTCGCTTTTTCACTCGTTGCGTTTTTATCAATCGGCATCTTACTCATGTAAGGCTACAAGAAAATGGACAGAAATAAAGTCGTCAACAACTACGACGCCAACGCCCAGGCCGGGCTGCAACCGAAGAACAGCTTCAACTGTTCCGAATCCCTCAGCTACGACCTCGCGGGCAACCGCCTCAGCGTCAGGGACGCCGAACTCAAGACCTGGAGCTTCGGCTACGACGACCTCGGGCGGCTGACCGGTGAGACCGACCACAGCGGCAAGACGACGGCCTACAAACCCGACGAGG
>CAMTYI010000137.1:0-13119 GCA_947085925.1 uncultured Gammaproteobacteria bacterium | reverse complement strand
CAGCGGCAACGCTGGAATGAAATATGACAAAGTAGAAATAAGCAAGGCTCCTAAAAGCGGTTATCGGACTGATTTATATTTTGAAGGCGATCCACTTCGCGGCTGGTTTGCACCAGGCGGCTGACGAACTCTTTATTGAGCACAAGCTCGGTGGGTGCCTGGGATGCTGACTGGAAGCGCAGATGGCACTCCACCTTGCCGCGGTTGAGCCGGAGCGCAACATGCTCCCTGACCTGCGGCTCCAGCCCGCGCAACTCCTCTGGCAGGCGGATGGATGCCTCAAGAAAACGGTGATTGATCGAGCGCAACTCCCACGCGAGGGTGCCCCATTCGGTATCCCGCTCCTGGCGCGCGAAGGCTGTCATGCTGCGTATCATTTGATGGTTTACTTTGGCTATGGTGACGTCCTGCTTTACGCTGCTGCCACGATGGCGGCGCGCCCCCAAGCAAGGGTGTGTGTACTTTACGCAAAAAACTTGGGGCAGATGCGCTTTTTACAATTCTTCACAGTTCATCCGCAACAAAACACATAAAAATGAAGTATTCTTTGCCCCCCAATCGCAAGCTAAAAAATGGCGTGGTCTGCCGATAAATTCAAGGATAATAGCGTGTATCACTACCGTACATGGTTGCCGAATGTAACGGCAGGCGTCAAGCCTATTTCTCTGTGGCTTGATCAATGAATCTCTGTTCAATGCGTGGCTGCTGGGCGCTGGCGTTGCTGCTCCTGGTGTGCCCGGCCGCTCATGCGCAAAACCCCAGTATCGCCTTTTATTACGGGCAGCCCGCGCCGCTGGATTTGCTGGCGCAGTTCGATCAGGTGGTGGTACAGCCAGAGCATATCGACAACCTTGCCGCCCTGCATAAGGACGGCACAGAGGTGTTTGCCTATCTCAGCGTCGGTGAGGCGGAGCGATTCCGTTCCGGATACCGCGAACTGGACAAGCGCTGGTTTTTGGGCGTGAATCACGGCTGGGGCAGCGATATTGTCGATCTTACCCAGCCGGGTTGGCGCGAGTACCTGCTGGAAAAACGCATGGCCGCTTTGTGGGCCAAGGGTTACCGGGGCTTTTTCCTGGACACGCTGGACAGCTATCAGGCCGTCATCAAAGACCCGGCCGGGCAGGCAGCCCAAACGCGGGCACTGGCGGATCTGATCCGCGCCATGCACCAACGTTTCCCCGGAATCAAGCTGCTGTTCAACCGGGGGTTCGAGGTGCTGCCGGAGGTCTCGGGCCTGGCGGTGGGGATGGTGGCCGAGTCGTTGTTTCAGGGCTGGGATCCAGCGGGCAAGCGTTATGTGCAGGTCGGGGAACGGGATCGGGCCTGGCTGGTGAGCCGCCTGCAAGAAGCGCGTGACCGTTATCATTTGCCGGTGACGGTGATCGACTATCTGCCGCCGCAACAGCGCGATGTGGCACGGCAGACGGCGCGCCGCATCGCCGATCTGGGATTTACGCCGTGGATCGCCAATCCGGCGCTGGACTATATGGGAGTGGGCACTGTCGAGGTGATGCCAAGGCGCATATTGGTGCTCTACGATAGACAGGAGCAGGACCTTGCCTATTCCGCAGCCCACCGTTTTCTGGCCATGCCCCTGGAGCACCTGGGCTACGCCGTGGACTATCGGGATGTGCGGGACGCTCTGCCGGAGTATGTGCTGACAGGCCGCTATGCGGGCATCGCAACCTGGTTTACAGACGACGAGCTTCCTGAGTCCAGGCGTTATCGTAGCTGGTTGTTAAAGCAAATTGATGAGGGGATGAAGGTGGCCATCTTCGGGCATCCCGGATTTTCACCGGATAAAGCATTCCTTAAACGTTTGGGTTTGACGCCTGTCCTGGAGCGGCCGCGCGCGCCGCTGAAAATCACGCGTGCCGATGCGCTCATCGGCTTTGAGGCGCAACCCGTGCCGCAAGACCGGGCGTTACCCTTGTGGCGCGCGCTTGAGGCCAGTACCTCCTCGGGCATTTCGCCCCACCTGAGCCTCACGGATGCCTCCGGCGCGCGGTTTGATCCGATTTTTACCGCATCATGGGGAGGCGTGGCGCTGGATCCTTATGTTCTGGATACTGGCTATGCGGACCGCCGTCGCTGGATGGTCGATCCCTTCGCGTTTTTGCGGCAGGCCCTGCAGTTGCCCGCCATGCCGGCGCCTGATTTGACGACGGAAAATGGCCGTCGCCTGTTCATGGCACATATTGATGGAGATGGCTTCCCGAGCCGCGCGGAGATGCCCGGCACGCCCTTCGCGGCCCAGGTAATCCTCAATGAGGTGCTCAAGGTCTATCCTGTCCCCACTACTGTCTCGATCATCGAAGGGGAGGTGGGGCCGAAGGGATTGTACCCTGCTCTGGCACCCCAGCTTGAAGCCATCGCCAGGGAAATTTTCCGCCTGCCCCTCGTGGAGATAGCCAGCCACTCTTACAGCCATCCTTTTCAGTGGCGAAAGCTGCAAAGCGGCATCCAGGGGGATAGTGGATATCATCTTGATATTCCAGGTTACGTCTTCGATTTACGCCGCGAGATCGAAGGCTCCGTGGAATATGTCAATACGCGCCTTGCACCACCGGGCAAGCCGGTTCGCGTTTTCCTGTGGAGTGGCGATGCGCTGCCGGGCAGGGACGCGCTGGCTATGACCCGGAAGCTGGGGCTTGCTAATCTCAATGGCGGCAACACACTGATGACGCTGGAGCATCACTCATTAACCCAGACTTACCCTGCCGCACGGCCTGTGGACGAATTTTTACAGGTCTACGCGCCTGTCATCAATGAAAACGTCTACACGGATCTGTGGCGCAATTCATTTTATGGCTATAAGAAGGTCATCGAGACCTTCCGTCTCACCGATGCACCGCGACGTCTGAAGCCAATCTCGATCTATTACCACTTCTATTCCGGCTCCAAGCCCGCATCCCTCAAGGCATTGCACGAAGTCTATCGATGGGCGCTCGACCAGGAGACGCTGCCGATCTGGGTCAGTGAATATAGTGCCAAGGTGGAGGACTTCGAGCGCCTGACTCTGGCGCGGCGTCTCGATGGCGGCTGGCAAATTCGCGGCTTGGGCGCGCTGCGCACTCTGCGTCTGGATGCTGAATTGGGCTGGCCTGATTTGCAGCATTCCCAAGGCGTCGCCAGCACGCGGGATCTGCCTCAGGGACGCTATGTGAGTTTTAGTGGCGACGGCGCGGCATTACTCCATCTGAAACCGCAACGTCCTGAGACACCTCACCTGGAGCAGGCCAACGCCACAGTGCTGCGCTGGCAATCCGAGGGACCGTCGAAACAGGCTTCCATCCGGTTGCGCTTGCAAGGGCGTGTCCCGGTGCGTCTGGCGATAGCGGGCGCCAACACAGATTGCCGCATTGTGTGGCACGGTGGAGAATTGCGGAGTAGTTTACGTAGCGGTGCATTACATTTTGACTTTCCTGTGACGGATACTGGGGAGGCGCAGTTTGTCTGTCGCTAAACGCCAGAAACTGACCCAACCTTGGGTGCTACTGCTGATTATTTGTGTGATCACGGCGACACTGGTGATGGTTTTTCCGCGCAAGGGCAGTTTTGAAAGCCCTGCATACCTGACTCGCCCTGATGCCCTGTCCATCGCTTATCTGCGCGTGGTGTTGCGTTTCTGGCCTGAGGATCATGAGGCGCGGCTGCTGCTGGCGCGCCAGTTGCGTACCCTGGGCCGCCTGAGCGAGGCCCGCCAGTCATTGACGCCGTTGACTGCCCTGTTTGGCCCGCATGCGGCCCAGGCGCGATTAATGGACCTGGAAATAAGCCTGACGCAATTCCATGCCCTGGAGGCCGGGAGCGATCGCAGCCCGGTTGCGCGACGCGCCTTGGATAAAGCGCTGGAAACTGTGGCGCTGGATGATTTGGCGGTGGCGGATCTGCGCCGCTTGGCGAAGCTCAGCCTGGAGTTGGGCCGACAGGAACTCGCCACGAAGCTCTATGTACGGCTGGCCGCAGCCGATGCCGCGCATCGCCCCGTTTGGTTAGCGGAAGCGGCGCGCTGGGCGCTGGCGGTAGATCAGCCAGGCCAGGCCAGCCGTTTGTATGCACAGGCCGCCGATGCAGAGCGCAACACCAAGGACTCCCTCGCTTATGCGCTCTCGGCGCTCGATGCGCTACGCGCCGCCAATCAAGGGATGGCGGCTTTACAGCTTGCCCGCGCCTATTTGCAGCGCTTCCCCGGCAATCCGGAGCTGCTGTGGCGCGCCCAGGCGCTTGCCCTGGCCGGGAAGGAACCGCTCCTGGCGCGCGATTGGGGGCGCCAACTTCTCGCGCTCACACCAACAGACGCCAACGCCGTGGCGCACCAGTTGAACCTGGAACTTGCTGCGCGCGACTTGACGGCGGCACTCCAGCTTGCACAACGCATGGTCATGTTGCGCCCTGACGATCCACACCATCACGAGCGGCTCGCACAAGTAGCGGAATGGGCGGGACATCCCGCCACCGCCTTGCCTGAGTGGCTATGGCTGGCACGCCGCAAACCTGATAGCAACGCGCCGGATCACGCCCTGAAGCTGGGGCGCGGGCTGCACGACAATCACACCATTATTGAAATGCTGACGCTGCGCGCCCGCACGGAAGGATTGAAGAGTGGCGAGCTTGCCGAACTTGTCAAACTCTACGAGCACGTCGGTGAACCTGAAAAAGCGGTGCTCTTCCTGCGCCAGCATGTGACACGCTTTCCGCTGGAGCGCCAGGGATGGGGGCTGCTGGCAGGGGTGCAGGAACGCCGTGGCGAGCTTGCCACCACCCTTGATCTATGGCGGGAGATGGGGCAACGCTTTGGGTTGAGTGTCCCGGAGACTACCCATCAGGCGGAGCTCGTTTGGCGTCTTAATCAGCCTGGCAAGGCGTTGGATCTGTTGCGTAGCGTTCGTCATCGTGCGGATGCCGGGGACACCGCTTACTGGCGGTTGCTGGGTGAATTGGCCTGGCGGCAGGGGTCGCCGGAGGATACCCTGGTGGCATACCATACCCTCTGGCAGTCCCCTGAGCCGGATGCGCTTACAGCGGAAAGGCTGATGATTGTCAGCCGTGACCAGGGCCAAACCGGGCAAGCCCTGACGACGGCGACGGCGGCCTGGGTGCGTTTCAGGCAGCCACGCTTTTTGCTGTTTGCGATGGATCTGGCCAGCCAGACAGGGCGCTGGGAAGATGTGACACGTCTGGCGGTGCTGGCGGATCAGTCGCCGCAGATGTTTGCCTCATCCGAGTCCCACTGGCTACTGCGCGCACAACTGGCCAACCATAACAAGCATCCGCAACAGGCGCGCGCCGCTTATCAGCAGGTTTTGAAGTTGAATCCCCAGAGCAGTCCGGCACGCGCCGGACTGCTCTGGCTGCTCATTGATAACTATTCTAATACGGGGGGGGAGCGAGCAGATCTGGCGCGCCATATCGCGCGCTGGCAAAACGAAGCCCTTGCCGACGGGACGCTGTGGAGCGCCTATGCGGCGGGCCTGCACAAACTGGGAAGGCTGGACGAGGCGCTGCCCTGGTATGCGCGTCAGGCCCGCGCCAACCCTAATGATGCAGCATGGCTGCTGAGCTATGCCGACGCCTTGGGCCAGGCAGGCCGTGGAGACACCGCTTGGCGGCTGCGACGGCATGCGCAGGCAATGGGCGGGGTGAGAAAGGATGTCCCCCCATCCCCGCCAGCGCAGCCCCCATCTCCCGGCATCGTGGAAACCCCTGCGGCCACCCCGGCCATGGCCAGCGTGGAATGGCGCAAGCATAATATCGGCGCGCTCGATATAGAGCGACGTGATGTTGCGGTGGTGATGAATTTCGGTGACGTACACGGAAGTACTAATGTCGGTCGCTCCCGGCATCCTGCCTCTGGCGACACTGGTGCATCCATGCACGGCGCGGGAGGCCGGACGCCGGGAGCGACCCGTGCCGGACTGGAAATCCATGCTAGCCAGCGCACCTTGAGTGCCAGTCCGCAGCGATTGTCGCTGACGGGCAGGGAGAGTGAGCTGGATGTCGCCGTGACCGGTAAGCTGCGCTCGCAGCAGGGCCAGACGAATCTGCAGCTTGGCGTCAACCAGCGCGGGGATCATGACCTGCCCTATGCAACGCTTACTCATAGCTATACCGCGCGCAACGGCCTATTGGCCCAGGCAAGTCTGGCCGTTAATGAATTGAGCGAGGAAAGCGCGGCGTTGCGGGCGGGCGGCGCACGCGACCGCCTGGCAACTACGCTCTTTGCAAATCTGACGCAGCGCGAATATTTCAGCGTCACGTTGAGCGGCCAGCGTTATCACGAACGTAAGGGCGAAACCCTGGGCAACGGTTACGCCACCAATATGGAACTCGGCACCCGGTTATTCCTCGGTACCCCCGAGTGGCGGGTCAGGGTGCAGGGATCGTGGATTAAAAACATGCTGCGTGCCGACGTGCCTCCCGCCATGGCGGCAATACTTCCGCCCGGCACCCTCATGTCCGCCATACTGCCGGATCACTACGCAACACTGGGGCTGGGAACCTCGTTTCAGCGCAACGAACCGGGACTGTTGCCGACCACCATGATGGCGCCCAGCTACATTGCGGATGTCTGGGCGGGCTGGCTGTGGCCATCGCAGCGCTTCGCCTACAACCTCCGCCTCGGCGTTGGAACAAGCCTCTTCGGGCGCGATGAGTTGAGTTTGAATGCCTTTTACGCCAACAGCCAAGGCGGGATTCCGGGGCAGGCCTGGCAAGGTCTCGCGTTGCGCTATAACCGTCGCTTTGATTAGCAAACTTTGGAGATCACAAAATATGCGCGCTGTATCACTGATAAAAACGAAGAAAATCCTGTCAGGTATGCTATCGCTCCTGGCCGTAGTGGGTCTTTTGGGCGGGTGCGCAGTGCAGGAAGTGCAACGTGGTGTGGTACTTGATACGCATGCGCGCTGGGCGCTGCTGCCCATCATCAATCATGCGGAAACCCCACAGGCGGGTGAGCGGGTCCAGGCGATTCTGGCAACGCTGTTGCGCGTGCGCGGCGTTACCGATGCACAGGAGTATGCCGCGCAGCAGAAGAGCGATGGGGAGACCGAGGGGTTGCCTGAGCTTGATGGGCGCCGCCGTTTTGACGAGGCGCTTAATTGGGCCAAGGTGCAAGGGATGACTTATGGTGTTACCGGCAGCGTGGAGGAATGGCGCTACAAGAGTGGCACGGATGGCGAACCGGCGGCAGGCCTAAGCCTGCAAGTCATCGATATTGCTACTGGCCGCGTGTTGTGGTCCGCCACTGGCGCGCGTACCGGCTGGGGACGCGAAAGCGTGAGCGGTACCGCGCAAAAACTGCTGAAAGATCTGCTGCGGGACTTGCCGTTAAAATAATCATGCGCATCGCCCCTGAAAACAATTTGCCTGGCATTACCCCGGCCCCACCTGCCCTGGCTTGGCTGGAAACGCTTGCAATCACCATCGCGCTGCCACTACTGGGATTATGGTTATGGCCCGAAGATGCGCTTTTTATCTATGCCGATTTTCCTTGGCTGATTATAGCGCCGCTGCTGGCGGGGATACGTTACGGTTTCGTGTATGGCTTTACCAGTGCCCTGGTGCTGATTCTTGGCATCGCCGTGGCGTGGCGCTGGCAATTGCTGCCCATCGTGCATTTTCCCTCCGAATACAGCCTGGGACTGTTGATCGTAGGAATGCTGGCGGGAGAGTTCTGTGATATGTGGGGCCGCCGCACGCGCCGTCTCGCCGCCGCTGGCGACTATCAACGCATACGCACTGATGAATTCACCCGTGCCTACCACCTGCTCAAGGTTTCCCATGATCGTCTGGAGCACCGGCTTGCGGCGAATACACAAAGCCTGCGCGAGGCACTGCACAGCATGCGCCGCCGTCTTTTGGCGGCAAAACCAGGAAAGGAGCCCCTCCACACGCTTGGCAATCTAATGCTGAGTATTTTTTCCAACTATGGGCATCTTCAGGTGGCCTCCCTCCACGCAGTCAGCGTGGAGGGAGGTATTGCGGAGCCTGCTCTTGCCAGCCTGGGCACCAGCCCGGCCATAAATATTGCCGACGCACTGCTCGTGGAGGCGCTGCGGTTGGGGCAAATGACCAGCGTGCGCGCCCACCCGCCCGTTCAACGGGAGGTCGACCATCGCACCGCTTTGCTGGCTGCCATCCCGATGGTGGATGTTTCTGGCCGCACCTGGGCCATGGTTGCCGTGCATGAAATGCCTTTCATGGCCTTTCATGAGGAAAACCTCAAGCTCCTGGCGGTGCTGGCTGGGTATATGGGTGACATTCTGGCTGCGGGCGTTGGCGGCCCAAACGCACAAGATCCGGCTGAACAGGATTTTATGCGCCAGTTGCGGCGCAGTATCGAAGATGCCCGCCGCTACAAGTTGCCCGCCATGATCGTGCGGCTGACGCTCGACCCAACGCGCGCGCCTACCAATTTGGTGGAATTGATCGTAGAAAGGCGCCGTGGGCTGGACCAACTGTGGTTGTCTACCAGTCCGGTCGCCACCCCTTTTGTGTTGCTGCTCATGCCACTTACCGATGCGCTGGGCACAGAAGGTTATATCTCGGGCCTGGAGAGATTGATCCGCGAACGCTACGGCTTGTCTCTGGGCCAGGCGGGGATGATTGTGCAGTCACACGAACTGAGCGGGAAGGATACTGTGGAAGGGGTGATGGCGTACCTCGGCAAGGCGGATGGTCCAGATGGCCTATAAATGGCTGATCAGCACGGCGGTAGCGCTGGAACTGGCAAGCTGGGGCGCCGTTGCCGCACCCTGGCATCCTGCCGTTCAGGTCATTTCGTTCGCCATGCCCCATGCGGGTGCCAGCGCCCTGCTTGCCGTGGTTTTACAGCGTCTCCTGCCCGCCCCCTACCAGGAACCGCGCACCAGCGGATTGCTGTGCCTTTTCAGTATCGGATTTTTCATCCCCTTTCTCGGTGCGCTGGGACTTTTTACAACTACTTTGCTTGCCCTCTACCTGCCCAAAAGGACGCGCATTGCGCCATGGGAAGTCACGCAATTTCCCGATCTGCCCTTTCGTCCCTTGGTTGTCAGTCCCCAGCCACTGTACGGGGAAGGGGGGCTTGCCGCCGTGTTGCGCCATGCCGCAGACCCCGGCAAACGCCATCAGGCTGTCATGGCAACCCGCCATATTCGCGACCAGGAAGCCATTCCCATCCTGCGTCTGGCCCTCAAGGATACCGTTGATGATGTCCGGCTGCTGGCCTATTCCATGTTGTCCAATAAGGAGCAGGTTATTAACGGGCGCCTCAAAAATCAGTTATCCCAGTTGCAACAGACGATGGATCCCCCTCTCCGGGGGGAAATCCATCAGCGTATCGCGCAAGACTACTGGGAACTTGCCTGGCTCGGGCTGGCAGAGGGTGAAGTGCTAATCCATGTGCTGAATACCGCTCGCGAACACGTCGAAGCGGCGCTGGAACTACTGGCAGACTCGCCGGGTTTGCACTTTTTGCGAGGGCGCATATTGCTGCGCCAGGGAGATATAAAAAACGCGCGTGTTGCCTTTGCCAAAGCGCAGTCCGTGGGCATGCCGGAGGTTGAGGTGTTGCCCTATCTGGCCGAAGTGGCCTTCCGCGAACGGCGTTTCCTGGATGTGCGTGCAGCGCTGCGCGCCCTTGATCCCCTTGCGCGCACGCATCCCACCTTGTCTGGCGTAGCGGACTATTGGCGATGAACCAGCAACCCGTATTGAGAAACAGCACTGTAACGGCGGCCGCTCCTGCGCATCCTGCGCCTGCGGCACTTGTGCATCCATGCACGGCGGATATTACCCTGCTGCTGGAAGGCACCTATCCCTATGTCAGCGGCGGTGTATCCAGTTGGGTGCACCAGATCATTCGCGGCCTGCCGGAGTTCACGTTTGCGCTGGTTTTTCTGGGCGGAGACAAGGCTCATTACGGGCCGATGAAATATTCTTTGCCTGAAAACGTGATTCACCTGGAATGCCATTACCTGATGCAACCCCAGTCCAAGGATACCCACCCCAAGCCGCGCCATGGCAAGGCCCAACAGTTCGCCGACATCGCCCGTCTGCATGACTACCTCCGCGCGCCGGAGAACGGTCTGCCCCCCGATGAGCTAAGGGGGCTGCTGGCGTGCACCGTCGCTAGACTGGGAACCCATGGCGGCATACTCCACGAGGATTTTCTCCACGGCGAACAGGCCTGGGAAGTAATCCGCCGGGACTACACCCGGTTTTGCACCGACCCCTCCTTTGTCGATTTCTTCTGGACAATACGCTCCATGCACGCGCCACTCTTCATGCTGACCAGCATCGCCCAGAGTGTGCCGCCAACCCGGGTTTTTCACGCCGTCTCAACAGGCTATGCGGGCTTCCTGGGAATGCTGCTGCGCCAGCAGCGCAACTGTCCCTTCATCCTCACTGAGCACGGCATTTACACCAAGGAGCGCAAGATTGACCTTACCCAGGCCGACTGGATCAAGGACGCCCGCGAGACCTTCGGCGGCGGGCTGGACGACGATGTCAGCTACATGCGGCGTTTATGGATACGCTTTTTCGAGGGCATCGGACGGCTGACCTATGCCACCGCAGATCCGATCATCGCCCTCTACGAAGGCAATCGCCAGCGCCAGATCACCGACGGCGCCGATCCTGCGCGCACCCAGGTCATCCCCAATGGCATCGACCTGGCGCGCTTTGCGCCCTTGCGCGCCAGGCGCCCAGAACAAATCCCACCCGTCATCGGTCTGCTTGGGCGCGTTGTACCCATCAAGGATATCAAGACCTTCATCCGCGCCATGCGCACGGTCTGCAATCGCCTGCCGGGCGCGGAGGGCTGGATTATCGGCCCGGAGGAGGAGGACGAGGACTATGCCCGCGAATGCCGTGATCTGGTGGCGAGCCTGGGTCTTGAAGGCCAGGTGAAGTTTCTGGGTTTCCAGAAGGCTGAAGATGTCCTGCCACGCTTGGGCCTGCTCGCGTTGACCTCCATCAGCGAGGCACTGCCGCTGGTCATTCTAGAGGGATTTGCCAGCGGCTTGCCGGTGCTGGCCACGGACGTCGGCTCCTGCCGTGAATTGATCGAGGGCAACACGGTGGAGGATCGTGCCTTGGGTGCGGCAGGGGAGATTATCTCGATTGCCGACCCCGAGGCCTTCGCGCGCCAGGCGCTACAATTGCTGACGGACACGCAACGCTGGCATGAGGCGCAGGCTGCGGGCATCGCACGCGTGGAGCGCTACTACACCCAAGTGAAGATGCACGAAAGTTACCGGCAGCTATACCAGTCCGCCTTGCAACAGGTGTAGGGTGCGTCCCACGCACCACATGCAAAGTTACCGGTGTGCGCGGCGCACCCTACGAATTTTTTGAGTCGGCATCACCGGAAGGAACATAACCCGTGGCAGGCATCGGTTTTGAATTACGAAAATTGCTCAAGCGCGAGAGCTTCATCGGGCTGATCCAGGCCTACGGTTTTGCCGGCCTCATCAGCGCCGGGCCATGGGTGCTCTCCATTGTCGGCGTGATGCTGATTGGCGTGATGAGCGTCGGCGTTGTAGATCAAACGCACATGGTGGCGCAATTCCTGGTGTCAGTCACCTACCTGATGGCCACCTCGCTGATCCTGACCGGCGCGCTGCAACTGCTTTTTACCCGCTTCGTCGCCGATCGCCTTTATGAAAAAAAGCATGGGGTCATATTGCCCAATCTAATGGGCGCCCTTACCCTCACCACCATAGTGAGCGGCGTGGCGGGCGGCCTCGTGCTGGGGCTGCTATTCCAGGAACCCGTGTTGTACCGCCTGCTGATGCTGGCCTGCTTTGTCACGCTCTGCAATATCTGGATTGCGGTGGTATTCCTGTCCAGCATGAAGGATTACCTGAGGATACTGGGCATATTCCTGATAGGTTATGTCATTACCGTCGCTGGGGCGCTGTTGCTGCGGCCCTTTGGCCTGGAAGGGCTGCTGATGGGCTTCCTGTGGGGACATGCCACGCTGTTTTTCCTGATGCTGGCGCTGGTACTGCGCAATCATCCCGGTGATCAGCTGATCGCCTTCGACTTTCTGCCTCGCCGCCAGGTATTTTACAGCCTGGCCGCCACCGGTCTTTTCTACAACATAGGCATCTGGGCCGATAAATTCATATTCTGGTTCAATCCGCTGACCTCCGAACCCGTTATCGGCCCGCTGCGCGCCTCGGTGATCTATGACCTGCCCATCTTCCTGGCCTATCTGTCCATCGTGCCGGGCATGGCCGTTTTTCTGGTGCGTCTGGAAACGGATTTTGCGGAACAGTACGACGCCTTTTACCGGGCAGTGCGCGAGGGTGACACCCTGGCCCACATTGAACGCGTCAAGGACAACATGGTGTATGTCGTGCGCCAAGGCATCTACGAGATATTCAAGGTACAGGGCCTGACTGTGGCCATCCTCTTTCTGAGCGGTCCGATCATCCTGCAAGCCATCGGCATCTCCCCGCTTTACATCCACCTGTTTTATGTCGACGTCGCCGCTGTGGGAATGCAGGTCGTACTGCTGGCGATCATGAACGTCTTTTTTTACCTGGACAAACGCCGCGTCGTGCTTGCCCTGAGTATTTTCTTCGCCGCAGTCAATATCGGCGCGACCCTCGCGACCCAGTACCTGGGACCCTCTTTCTACGGCTACGGTTTCGCCATAGCCGTAGCACTCACCAGCGTCCTCGGCCTTGCCATACTCTCACGCAAACTGGACCGCCTGGAATATGAAACTTTTATGTTGCAGCGTTAACGCGCACAATGTACAGCTTCATGTTACGCGGATTCAAGTTCGAAGTGCAACAGCTAATGGCGGCTTGGTGTAGCGCACTTCCACCCCGAATAATACTTCATGCGGGGATCTATAACCCAGCACTTTGCGTGGTCTGTGGTTAAGTCGTTCCACCGCTCTTTGCACTTGCTCCTCGGTGAGGCCGGTCAACTCCATCCCCTTGGGTAGAGCGTAGCGAGGGGCCTACTACCGCAACAGACCATTGGTATTCTCGTTGATGCCCCCCCCGTGCCAATATGACCTGAGACACCTACCCCTGGCGAATTAGAGTAGAAAGGTAGGCTTAGATCATGACGAATGAAATGAAGGAACGGATGAACGATCACGCAGCTCTG
>CAMTYI010000136.1:0-1303 GCA_947085925.1 uncultured Gammaproteobacteria bacterium | reverse complement strand
GGTCTTTTTCAGCCGCGTCAGATAAAGCTCATTCACGGGTGCTGTTCAACGGTAAAGGGTTCGAGTACAGTAATCCTGTTCAGGGTTTTAAAAGCAGTGGTGGTGCCAGGTGTCCAATTCTTTTCATGCTCATCCTTCACCGCACCGCCGCACTCTAACATTGCATTCAAGGGGGCACGCCTTGGCGAGGCATTTTTAGGGCATGGGTATCATCAGTGCAGGGGTGTTGTTCTGGCTTCATCGTTGGCGTGCCCCTTAATTTAACGTTAGGGCTTGCTGACGTAACTGGAGAGAAAGTCAGCTACGGTTATGGCCGTAGACGGAAAATCTTTTAGGATTTTCTTGTCTTGCGTGATAAGTAGGGTGTTGAGATGATGGGCAAGAGCAATAAACTCACAATCGTATGAGGAGCAATTGCTCTCATTGATTAAGGCAAGTACTTGAGAAGAAGAAACATCAAATTCATTATGAGTCATAATTAATTCAGCTTTTTCTTGAAGTTGCAATGCCTTCTCAAGGGTAATGATTTTCTTTCTAAGGTATAGAGCTAAGACATTTCGAAATTCACTTTTCCAAAGCAATGGGGCCACCCAGCTAGAGTCAAGTTTGTATAAAGCATCAACTGATTCTGTGTACGATGTGGGTAGTAAAAGATAGGAAATGATGTTTGTGTCAGCAACGATCATGGTCTGCCTTCATTAATGGCTTGGCCAATCTCTTCTTCAGTGCAGGCGTCAGGAGTAATCTGGGCACGAAGGGCGCGAATCTCGGCTAATCTATCTTCCGCAGATACTTTCTTAGGCAGGAGGGAGCGTTTAAGGCACATAATGACTTCACTGTTAATGCTTCTATGATGTTGTTCTGATACAATTTTTAGTTCATTGTACAGGTCATCCGGGATGTTTTTTATTGTCAATGCAGGCATGGCGCTAACCTCGTCAAATCAATGGATGGTTTCATTATGGTTGCACAATGATTGCTGGTCAAGTAATAAAAAAGTCCTAACCCGGCGCTCAAGCGGACGGCTGCGCCGCCGCTTAGCTTTGCGTTAGGCAACCCGAGAAGCGCATTCGTTTTTTGGTGTATGGATAAAGGATAGCACGTCGCGTCAGGTGCTCATTTCATTGCTGGAAAAAGAGTGCGTCCAGAGAGAAAGCGCAGTGGTTGGGAGTGGCCTTGACTCCGTTGCTCACTGAGCATAATTCTTTCCCCGTCATTGGGTGCTGCCAGAAGTCAAGCCCAAGGGTTGCGGGCAGTCTTCACTCCGGCCTATGATGTGCCAGTGCTGGGTAGTATTTTACCT
>CAMTYI010000135.1:0-22738 GCA_947085925.1 uncultured Gammaproteobacteria bacterium | reverse complement strand
GAAGGCTATAACAGCCTCTTCCGCCATTTTTTAGCAAGAATGCGTAGAAAAACCAAGTGCTATAGAAAATGTGAAAAAATGCTGAGATTTTCCATGAAACTACTCATGGTCAATATGGAACGGTGATTTAGCTATACTTAATTAATAATGCCCGCAAAAACGGTTAAGGGGCATTGGTCCCAATACTGTTCGGCTAAGCAACCTTTCGCGCAGAAAAATAATTCTAACTTGTTGAATTATATTATGTATTTTAACATATCCGAACAGTATTGGCATTGGTCCGGCATTATCCACTTCGTCGAGTCACGCATTACCAACGGACTATTGGAAGGCATCAATAGCAAGGTACAACTCGCTAAAAGGCGCGCCAGGGGCTATCGAAATACCAACAACTTTATCAACATGATTTACTTTCTGTGGAAAAATGAAATTCAACTGCCCACTGTATTTCACATAGAGCCGCGTACATTTTCCTGGCTTTACCGGTATCGGTGACTCAGCAAGGACTACGAAGTGGATGTCGCCACATCGGAAGCGTTTATCTACATTGCCATGATCAATCTGATGCTGGGTAGACTGGCAAGGTAGGAACTTTTAAAACACGCTCTAAGCAGCCACGGAGAGACTGACCAAGACAATACGGGCGGATTTTTCAAAAGTCAATGCCTTCAATGCAGCTAAAGAATGGCGCCACCCCGTACCCGTAACATTGCCACCTCATTGTCACCTTTACGGTGATTACGGGCATTACGGTGAAGGGCACAATATCCAACTGCCGTTTCCAGGATGATTATTTCCCCGGCGCCGTATTCGTCTTTTTTTCGCCAACCGGCACATCAATGACGGGATTGTCCCACGAGCCTTTCACTGTGTACTGGTAGCGGGTAAGGCGGTCAAGGCCGGGCTGTAAAAGCTTCTGAAACAACAACACCGCCGCGCCGAGAGGCAACCCTCCCGCCAGGGCGCCCGCTAGGGGAAGCGTGGTGGATGAGCGCGGCGTGACGGTGACGCGCTGGTCGTAATCCTTGGCTGCCAAGCCCACCCGGCCCTGAATGGCAACCTTGGCCACTGGGCCTTCCATGGCAAGATTGTCGGTATAGGCATTGCCATTCTTGATGGAAAAATCCCCGTCGATGCGGTCGAACGTGAAGCCTTTGGAGAACAAGTCATTAAAATTTAGCGTTCCCAGCAGGCCGAACACTCTCCCTGCACCGGGTTCGATACCAAGTACCCGTCCTTTTTTGAAATTCAGGCGCATGCTGCCATTGAGACGCTCGTATGCAAACGCGCTAGGCGCTCCGTTCCAGCGTGCCACGATATCGCTGCGGCCTTTGCCGTTTTCGATAGCGCCCACATGACCAAACAGGGCGAAAGCCTTCTCAAGATCTTCAGTTTCCATGGCGATAGTAAAGGACGACACCTGCTGCCCCTTGTCGATCACCCAGTCACCCGATGAGGTAATACGCAAGATGTCGGAACCCATGGCAAGGTTGTCCAGATGCAGGCCGGCGGGACGTTGGGATGTCGCTACGGTGAGGGTGCCAAAATCGTTGCCGGCGTAGGTGAATTGTTTGACTTGCAGATGCAAGGGCGGAATCTGGCGCGGATCAGTCTCGGTTTCGCTACCACCTTTTACTTCCGGCATTTTTTCCAGGACAAGGCGTTCCAGATCGACCGTGACAGTGGAGGAGGGCGCATGAGGAAGCCTCAAGCTGCCCGCCAGTCTGGCGCTATCAGCATTGGCGGTCCAGGCCTGTGGCGTATTTTCAGCCCGCAGGTCGATGTTAGTAAAACGCTGGCCGAAGATTTCCAATTCTCCCGCATGCAGATCAATGCTGCTTACATCGTGCGTTGACGCCGGTGTGGCGCTGTCTTTGCCCGGCTTCAGGAAGGACGCCCATTCTGTCGCGGAGATGCGCGACGTCTCCCCTGCGATGCGCAGACCTTTCCGCTCGGGGAGCGACGCGTCGCCACTGCCAAAACGCAGCTCGCCACGCTCCAGGTCATTGTTGGCGGCAAGCGTGAAAACACCTCTCAGGTTGTCACCATAACGCACAGAAAACGGGGTGCTCTGTGTGCGCGGAAAAACGGTTTCGATGACCAGTGGGCGTCGCTGTAGCGCAGCTTTGTCCAGTGGGTCCGGGAGTGTTACCGCCATGCCTTTCAGATCGGACTCGACACGCAATCCCGCACGCATTGTTTTATCCTGCCCCTCACGAATACGCAACGTGGCCAGCCAATCGGCGCTGCCTTCGAGGTGCTTCAGAAGCGGGGATTTGAATTGCCGCACAAGATCGTCAGCCGTAGATTTGCCACGTGCGTCAAAGCGGAGCATGCCCTCCTGCGGCGAAGATGGCGTATCCACGTCGATGGCGGCGTCCATGCCCAGCAGCCGGGCATGGACGCCGCGCGCCTTCAAGCTGGACTCGGTAAAACCCAGCACGCCGTTCACATGTGCCAGCTCAAGGTCACCATCAGCGAAAATCAGCGTGCTGTTATCAAAGCTCAGCGCGCCCTTGATTTGATTCGGGTGTTGCGATGACAGCGGCATGCGCACATCAAGGTCGAGCGTGCTGCGCCCGTCGGCACGGGCGTTGTCGAGATATTTGCCGATGCTCTCGTGGAGCGGGCTTTCCCTGACAAAGCGTAGCGCGTCAGCCGTTGGCCCCTGTGCCGTGCCAAGAATGGTAAGAATGGTCGGCTCTGCCTCCATGTCATTAATTGCGACATGTGTTTTCTGGATTGCGGAATCGAAAGCCTTGCCGCCAACGGCGTTGACCTCCATGCGCGGACCATTGAAAACAACCTCGGTTTCGATCTCTTCCAGGCGCGGCCAGCCAGGTGCATAATCAAGAATGCCGTCGATGACATTAAAGCGCACTTCAAAGCGGCCCGTACCGCGCGCGTAAGGAAAATCACTGACACGGCCATGCAGCAGCAGCGCCCCCGACGTTACGCGCCCGCTGACAATAGCGCTATCCAGCCATTGCACGACATCAACCGGCATGATTTCGACAGGTAGGTAGCGCGATGTGCGCTCCGCATTGCCGTTTTCAAAGTTGGCTACAAGATTGAGAAAGGGCGATGCGCCATTTTCCGGTATATCCACCACGCCGTTAACGCGTCCGCTCACGTCCGCGTTGCGCAATACCAGTTCGCTGGCCTGAACGCGCCATACGCCGTCCTGGTGGCGCCAGGCTATATGCCCCGTCGGGCTATCGGCAGACAAGGGGCTGCGAAACAACGTGCCGAAATCAACGATGGTAAGTGCGGGCTTCAAACCGGCTTCCGTCCCTGACAGCGCAACCATGCCGGAGCGATCATCCATGCGCAGCACGCCACTCAGGCCAGCACCAGAAACAGCGGGAATATTTTTCCAGCGACGCATAACGAGATTTTGAAACTGGGCGTTGGCGGTATAGGCGTGTTCCACTCCCTCGCCAGACCGGAAACGGATATAGGCATTGCGCAGATCGGCGCCGGGTTGCAATGCTGCCAAGGCATCGCGGCTGGGCGTGTCGAGCCTATTACTTAACGTCAGCAACGCCGTTGCGTCCTGCAACCGCAACCGGCCAACGCCCGCTTCCAGCACGGATGCCTGGCTGTCTCGCGTCATGGTGGCCTTAAAGAAGGTGGCGGGCAGTAAGACGCTACCGTTGCGCGTAAACACAAAGCGATCTACATCAAGCTTCCATCCCTGGCGTATCTGACGCTGCCAGGCAAAGCGCCCGGAGAGCATGGCGATATCGACAGGGGGCTGGGGCGTGCTGCCCTCCGGCCCCTGGCCCGCCACCAAGCGCAAACCACGAACGCCCGCTTCGCCCGTCAGCCGATGCAGGCGCGCATACCTCCACTCGGCCCACAACTTGACATCGGCAATGCCATAATGCGCGCTGAGTCCCATTGCCTCGCGCCCATCGAGCCACTGCCCGAGATCTACCCCCGCGCCATCCACATACCCCCTGCCCGACCAGGCATTCGCCTGAAACACGTTGCCCGTCAGATCAAGCGCAAAGGTAATCTTGTTGCCAAGGCCAGTCGGCAAGACAACGGTGCCCGATAACCGATGCCGTTGTTCGTCGTTACGCAGATCCAGATTGACGTTGGTGAAATGCCGCTCGCGACCAGTATTCATATCGCGCCAGCGCAACTGGCTGTTTTTGACAATCAGATAGGCCTGGCTCAGCAGCCATTGCTGCAACATTTCCTGAAGGTGGGGATCGGGCGGCATGCCTTCCAGGCCAGCGATAGTAAAACTACCGTCCACGTTTCGCATCACGGAGAGATTGGCGCCCACCACAGTCAGGTCACTGGGCTCGGGTCTGACGTGCCACAAGGACGCAGGCAGGTCCATGGAAAGTTGTGCCTCTTTGAAGCACATCACGGGACGCACACCCTGTTTTTCCAGCAGACAGATATCGTTTAGCGCAAGACGCGGACGCAGCCCATGCCATTGCACATGAATGGCGCCCACAGTGACCGGCAACCCGGTATATTCAGACATCCAGCGCTGGATATCCTCGCGGTATTGCCCTATTTCGGGCAGCCACAGGCGCGCCAGCGTGAACGCCATCGCCAGCAACACCACCACGACGGCAAACAGCGGCCACACCAGCGACCGGCAATAACGGACTATACTTTGATACGGCTTCACAGCAAACTTTGACGGCAAACGTTAGAGGGTACGGAAAAGCCCACCGTATCACATGGGTTTAATTTCAAAACAGCCCGGCCAGCATATATCCAATAAGCAGCGAACCACAGGGAGATAAAATTCCCCGTAAAGGGGCCGTAGGTTACCGTAAATATTACCCTTACCGGCTCGGCGATCAGGAAAGTACACAGGACTCGCCCCTGTGGTCTCTGTAAGTTCAGCGGCTTACTGGCGCTGAACTGTATTAACTAAGTTGTATTATATAATATATATTTGATTTTTAACAACTTTAATACGTCGCAAGCTTGGCGGTTAAGCGCCAGGATTATGCGTGTTGCGTAGAGTTCATCCTGGGAGTCCGATGTAGGCCTCGAAACCCCGACATCATGCCAGCGATGACGTTCTCGGTCTCTTCTTTTCTGACTGTACCCACCAAATCGGGCGATAATGGTGTGTTTTGCAAGAGTCTCATTCTGTTGACAGGCCGTTCTCAGAGGGATCAGAATACCGCTGATAAGGTGGGAGTAGACGGGAGATGGGGTCAGCGATGTTGCTCGCCGAACAGACATATCGCGCCGAAATTCCATGGAAAGCTGGAGATTCGTCAAAAAAATGTCACTAATGCCGTGTTATGCTCTGGCGCGAGAGAGAGGGTAATTTGCAATTTAGGGAGCCTCAAATTTTCCGAGGCTCTCATAACCCGATCCGCAGTCAAGGCCCGATATTATTGGAGTATCATGGACATACTTTATCTCTCGCCCGCTGACTGGTTCGGCCCGCGTGGGAGGTTTCAGCACCTCGCCGAACGGCTCTCACAGCACAACCGTGTCTTATACACCGAGGGACTGGGGGTGCGTAAAATCCGCATCTCGGACTGTCGGCGAGTGGTCACCAAGCTGAAGGAGTCCTTCCACACCCCCCAACACTCTCTGGAGCTGAATTCCAACCTTTATCGCGTCACCCCCCTGGCTTTGCCCAGCCAGGGAAACACTCTGCTCAAGACGTTTAACCAGTCCCTGCTGCGCACCTTTATTGTGCGGCAACTCAAGCGCCGGAAAATGCACGTGCCGTTGGTCTGGATCAGCTATCCTCATCCGGATCTGGTCGCCATTCTAGACCGCTTCCCCCATGGCCCAGTCATATACGATTATGTGGATCGCTGGGATCAGTTCCATCAAAGTTATGCCAACCTGCGCCAGAGTGAAGAACGCCTGTTCAGGCGCGCCGATATGGTGCTGGCGACCGCCGAATCTCTGCAAGAGCGTGCAGCGCGCTTCAGCTCCAAAACTTTCCTTGTTCCCAATGGGGTCGATGTGGCGGGCTATATGCGGGCCTTACAAGAACAACCTCAGCTACCGCAGGATATTGCCAGTATTCCTTATCCGCGTATCGGCTTTGTCGGCAACATCGCCGACTGGGTCGATATGGATCTTGTGGAAGAACTGGCGCGCCAACGGCCCGACTGGCATTTCGTATTGATTGGCCCCTGGCAGTTGCTCACGCCCCCCCCAGCTTATCCCAACATCCACTGGCTGGGTGCGCGGCCTTATACCCTTATTCCACACTACGTGGCGGCCTTCGATGTGTGTCTGATTCCCTTCAAGGACAGCGAGCTCACGCGCGCTGTGGATCCGCTTAAGTTGTATGAATACCTTGCAGTGGGGCGTCCCGTTGTCACTACGCCTCTGCCACGCGCGGAGGGTTTTCGTGATCTTATCCGCATCGCGAGCGGCGTGTCGGAGCATCTGTGGGCGATTCAGGACGCATTACACGAAGACTCATCCCTTGCCATTGCAAGAAAAACAGCGGTTCAACCACATTCCTGGGAACGACGCATGGAGACAGTCGCGGCACTGGCATGGGAAAATCTCGGGATAGATCTTGCCCCGCAGCCTCGTACCTATGCGCCAAGACAGGCCGCCTTGTAGCAACATGACCCGCCACCAACAAAACTCAAAAAAATGCTGAAAAAAGTTCTCGCTAAAACCGTCGGTCTGCCATTCAATCTTGCCACTGATCCCAAGCTGGCAAAGGTGCTGCTGCACAATATCCGGGGAACCGGTAATGCTGCTCAGTCCGATAAAATCCATCTGGATGCCACCATGAAATGGCTGTGCCGGGCGCAAGACGTCAGTGGCGACGCTGGTGTATCTGCCGGGTATACCTTTGCGACACGCTGGACACCTCCCTACCCAGAAACCACTGGCTACATCATACCGACCTTTCTGGAATATGCCGTGTTCACCAACCAGGAATACCATTTCGACCGGGCATATAGAATGGGTGGGTGGGAGATAGGTATTCAACACCCCTCCGGTGCCGTACGCGGACGCACCACAAATGATCCCGTTCCGTTCGATACTGGGCAAGTCATCTTCGGCTGGGTCGCCCTTTACCGGAAAACTGGGGAGCAGCGCTTCCTTGCTGCCGCCAAACGCGCGGGGGACTGGTTGCTCGCCATGCAGGACGAGGACGGCAAGTGGAGTCGCTACGAATTCAAAAACGTGCCGCACGTCTACAACTCGCGAGTGGCATGGGCGCTATTGGAATTGGGCGCAGTCAGCACGGAGCGGCATTACACGGAGGCTGCCGAACGCAACATTGCATGGGTGCTCAAACAGGCACGGGATAATGGCTGGTTCGACTTCATGGCCTTTACCAGTGGTGCAATGCCCTTCACGCACACCATTGCCTATACCTTGGAAGGGTTATTGGAATCCTCATTGCATCTGAACGGCACGGTTGCCCAGGAATCATTGCGCGTCGTCAAGCAGATTTCCAATCACCTGATAGAACGTTATCAATTGAGAGTCGCTCCTTCAACCCAAGCCGTCTCGATTCTCCTGCCAGGCACACTAGGCCCTTCCTGGGAATCCGGCGACCGTTACATATGCCTGACCGGCAATGCCCAGTTCGCCATCATCTGTCTGCGGCTGTACGAGTTGGAAGGCGGTGCGCATTACCTCACGGCAGCGCGCACCCTTCTGGATATCGTTAAAAACACTCAATACCTGGAACATGGTGACCCTGGCATCAGGGGCGCAGTGGCCGGTTCTTTTCCCATCTGGGGCGGCTATCTGCCCTTCTGGTACCCGAACTGGGCTGCAAAATTCTTTGCCGATGCACTGATGCACTACCGTCGCGCAGTCTCCGCGCAACCTCGCAGTCATGCAGGTTAACCTTGCCTCAATGTGTTAAATAATACTCAGCGTCCCGGCCTATACAATGAAAATCGCTCTAATTTCCCCGTTCCCACCTGAGGCTTCCGGAATTGCAAACTACGCGATGCACTTCAAGCAAGCGTTGGAACAAAAGGGGGTGGAAGTCACCACCCCCTTAGCAGGCAAACTTCTCACCGGAAACATGAACACCCTCCGGGAGTTCGTCATCTCGCTGGATCTGGCTGACATCGATCTTGTCCATTTCGAATTAGGGGGAGGACGACTGAGGCACTTCCTGATCGCAGACCTTCTCGCTCGACGCTATCCCGGCCTACCCATGACTGCCACCATTCATGACCCTGAACGATTGGTATGGCGGGCCTGGGGGCTGGAGACCTTCGAGGAGTTGCCCAAGACGGTACAGCAGGCGTTAACCGTGGTCACCAACCGTTACTCGCTGGAAAAAGAGCGCCGCGTTGCCCGCCGCCTCTCTGCTCTGGTCACATTGACTCATACTGGCGCAAAGGCACTCCAAGAGAAAATGCGACTACCCGAGCACAAGATCGAAACTATCCCTCACGGAACTGTTTACACCCCGTTCCGAGAGATGCCCATAGCCCCGCCTGTGCAGATGCTCTTTTTCGGTTACCTGTATCGCGGGAAAGGCATAGAGACTTTGATAGAAGCACTCAAGATATCCAGGGAACGAGATCCCACTGCCTTTGCCAGGCTTACCCTAACGTTGGCGGGCGGGAAAGCGCCAGCCATGATTGTGGCGAAGAAAGAGGACTATCTGGCGGAGCTGGCAATGGAGATTCAGGATGCTGGGTTGGCGAGTACAGTCACTATTCGCACGGACATACCGGAGGCCGAGTTGCCAGCGTTCATTCAATCACATCACGTCATGATCCTTCCTTACCGTGATTCACGCAAAATCTCAGTTCTGGGGCGCTATTTCGGATCGAGCGGAGCATCTTCCTGGGCTATCGCCTGTGGGCGCGGATTATTGGTGTCCAATGCGCGCGCTCTGACGGAAGAGGTGGCGGAAGGGAATGGCGCAGTGTATGAACAGGGTGATACCGGCCAGATGGCGGACTGGTTCTTAAGATTCGCAAGGGAGCCTCACTTGCTTGAAACATGGGCTCACAACGCCTGTCGTGTCGCGGAACGAAGAATGTGGAATAATGTGGCTGGCGAATTTATCGAGGTTTTTCGCCGTGCAATTCGCCCCGGTAAAAATATATCATCTGGTTAATGGTCGCCTGCCTTTCGGGCGGGAAACTCCCAGAAACAGGAAACATCTTTAAACAGACCGCACAAGAAGGATGGAGGTATGGAGAACATGCAAAGGACACGATCACCTTGGCTGTCCGCACGCTTCAAAGCATTAGGCGCCAGCCTGTTGTTTATCGCGACACTGGGCTGCTCACAGATACAGGCCGACACACTTCCAGAACCCAAGAAACCGATCTCGTTTTCGGAGTTTCTCGGTGTCAACACACCTTTTCTGTTCTTCGACCGGGAGACCTATACCAAGCAAATCAAGCTGCTCAAGGCGCTCGGATTGAAATGGGTGCGGATCGACCTGCACTGGTACCATCTTGAACCGGAACAAGGAAGATATAATCTGGCCCCACTTGATGAGTTAATGCGCGTTGTTCAGCAAGAACAGTTGATTCCGGTCGTCTATCTCGTCGGCTCGGCGAAGTTTGCCTCGACAGCCCCGGCGGACGACCCGAACATCGACCAATGGCCGCCGCGCAGCAACGAGGAGTTCGCTGCGCGCATGGCTTCTCTCGCAAAACGCTATCCCTTTGTGAAGTACTGGCAAATCTGGAACGAACCGAACATCAACCCCTTCTGGCAACCCAAGGAAGATCCCCAAGCCTACGCCAAACTGGTGAAGGTTACCGCCGACGTGCTGCGCACACAGGCCCCCGAGGATCAGGTGGTGCTCGGGGGCATGGCCTATTACAGTCAGATGCCGATGCGCTCATCCAGCCTGATGCTGGAGGAGCTGGGCAAACTTGGTGCACTGAAGCTGGTCGATGTTGTCGCATATCACCCCTACACGGACGAACCCGAGGGCGACCCCGCGACCAGTGACCCGGACAACTTCATCAAGCGCGCCGTACACCTGAATACCGCTCTGCGTAGCGCCGGGGTCAAGAACCTCTGGGCCACAGAGTTCGGATGGTCGACCTACAAGGGGCCGAAGGTCATTCAGCCGATCATCAACGAAACGACTCAGGCGGACTATTTCTTACGCCGTTTGGTGTTGATGATGACGCTCGATTACGACCGCGTATTCTGGTTTTCCCTGAGCGACCTGGATCAGCGCGTGGCGGAGCGCGACCAGTTTTATGGCATGATAACCCTCGACGGCAAGCCAAAACCCATTTATGCTGCCCTGCAAAATTTTCTGTCTGTGGCCGGGGCACGGGTTACCCCCACTGCATCATTGCAGCCAAGCAGCGGCAACCCGATCGCAACCTACTCCACTACCTGGCGGCGCAGCGACGGCACAACGCTTTGGTTTTTCTGGGGAAAGAACATTCAAACGGTTAAATTCAACGGCATACAAAGCGCCGTGCTGCACCAGCCCGTTTCCGGTACCAAAACAAACATTATCGCTACGGCGGGTCTATTAAGCGTACCGGTTCAACCCTACCTTCAGATTCTTGAAATCCGGTAGTACACAGGCTTGCGGCACTGAAAAATGAAACGCATCGGCATCGACTACCGCCCTGTCACCTTGGCGCCCCATTCCGGCATCGCGCGGCTGGCGCTGGGACTGGTTGAGGCCTTGCGCGCCATGCCTGGCATAGAAGTCGTGCTGTTCTCCGATGGCCCCGCCGATCATGCGGATCGCCGCTTAGCGATCTTCCCGGCCGGGAACGTGTCACTGGCAACAGTCCGCAGGCCTCACCGCCGCCTCTGGTATGAGCACGTCTTTTTGCCACGAGCCGCTCGTATGGCATGTGTCGACGTCTTCATTACAACGGCGAATACAGGCCTGCCGGCACCACTGCGCCATGACATGCGCCGCGTCGCCTGGATACACGATTTGTTTCCGCTGACGCTGCCGGACCAGTACCGATCGTTGCGCGGAAGGGTGCTTTACCACCCCTATTATCGCTACGCGTTCGACATTACGACCAAATACGCTGATCACATTATCACCCCCTCGCAGTATACCGCGAGCGAGTGCGTTAGGATTTTCCCGCGCTGCGCATCCAGAATCCGGGTGCTGCCGAATCTGGTTCCTCGACTCGAACCTTGCGGTACTCCAGTGTTGCAAAAACGCGGCATTCCCCCCGGCTATTGGCTTATGGTGGGTTCACCGGAGCCGCGCAAAAATATGGCATTCTTCATACGGGCATGGTTAAATGCAAGCAAGTACACACCTGATCTGGTGATCATCGCCGAGCGTAACTCGGTACCGGAAGATCTCCTTCGCCAAGGTGGAAGGCGCTTGCATGTTTGTTCAGAACTCACTGACGGCGAGTTAGCCACGTTTTACTCCCAGGCGGCACGGCTCTGGCAACCTTCACTTGCGGAGGGATTTGGCCTGCCGGTCGTCGAAGCCATGTCTTTCGGTACCCCTGTTGCCGTGGCGGCGGGTAGCGCGCTCGAGGAAGTCGTCCCACCCGGTACGCCTCGCTTCGATCCACATGACGGCCCCGCCCTTGCGGAAATAATGCAGCGCCTGTGTGAAGTAGATCGTGTTCGCAATGCTGAACAGTCCCAGCAACTTCAGGAATGGGCACGCCGCTACAGCAAGCCTTTTTTTGAACGCAACGTACAACGTCTCGCGGAGTTTTGGTAAATGGTACCCGCGCAAGCACTAATGCCGATGATAGTCGGCCTGAGCTTGGGGATAACGGTGCTATTTATCCCGTTATCCAAGCTGGGCATACTCGCCGCTGCCGCGATGCTGGGCATCGTAATTATCAGGGCACCCTTCACCGGACTGGTATTATTCGGCTCTCTAGCCGCTTTCGCACCCTACACTACCATCGAGCTGGGTGTGCGCATAACGATTTCGGAGGCGGTGCTGGCATTTACCTGGCTCGGTGCCGCGTTGCGGCTCCTGACGGGTGAAACACCCTCCGGCTTCGGGCCGACCGAGCGGGCCGTCATTACCTTGATGATCTATAGCGCACTGCCATTTGCGGTAGGGCAGTTGATGGTCGACGCCGAAGGCAGCGGCATAGCCAACTGGCTACGCTGGCTGCTGAATGTGTCGGCAGTACTGCTGGTGGCAATACTGGTACGTTCGACAAAGGAAATGTACGTGCTGCTGGGCAGCGTCATTGTCGGCGCGACGGCGATGCTGGGGATGTCCCTTTATGTTTTTGCGATCCACCGCGACGCCAACGCAATGATCCCGGTGCTAGAGGCCATGCGCTACTCGCATCCCGAGAGTGTGCGGGACATTTTCTCCGGTAATTTCACCCGCATGGGATCGCCATGGGTGCATCCCAACCTGCTCGGGGGATTCATTGCCCTCATCTTGCCGGTCACCTTCCTACTGGCCATTACCACCCACGGAACGAAGATGCGCCTTGCCCTGATAGTAATAATTATATTGGAGGCCACGGGCGTTCTTCTCAGTATTTCCAGGGGTGCCATTGCGAGTCTTGCAATCATCGCCTTGTGGTTCGCTGGCAAAAAAGTACCCTATGCTGGCAAAGTGATCGCCGCTAGTCTCTTCGCCGGCGCGCTATTAACGATCTCCTACGCCCCATTACAGGAACGGCTGGCAACGATGTTTTCCGGTAGCAACGCCAGCACCCAAGCGCGTCTCGATGAGTACAAGGCATTTCCCAAAGCGGTCGAAAAATATCCGCTCGGCATTGGATTCAAAGTGGAGCCGCCGCCGCCCGGCGATCCCGAACTCCTTGGTGTATCGAATCTATGGCTATATTACGCGTACAAACTCAACCTGTTCGGCATGCTCCTGTTCGCCTGGGTCAGTTGGAGGTGGTGGAATGAAGTCAATATAAAAAGTCCGTCCTCTGGACCTGGCGCCGCCAGCCTGAGGATGGGGTTGACCGGCGCGATCTTGGCGGCGTTGCTGACGGGGTTGTTTGACCATTATTTCGGCTTCACGCCAGTGTTGGTGGCGCTATTCTGGATGACTTTAGGGCTAAGCCTCAAAGCTGCGCGATGGGATAATCTGAAGCAAACTGTCCCTGAGGCTGCAGGTAAGTGATAGTAATCAAACTTTAACGGGGGTACTAAATGGCTAGCATGGGTGGCGCCTACGTTTTGCATTCAATCGGACTGCGCTCGGACCTGGAATCTTACACGCAAAGGCTCGGGGTATCACCGGACCTGCTCGCGCACGCATATGAGCGCTTGATCGAGCAGGGCGCTATACGCGAGCGCATCAAGAGCGGTGTGATCAAGGTATACCTGAACTGGGTAGATGAGGAACCCGTTCTGGAAGACGATCTGGAGAGGCGATTGTATGTCTTGTTCAAGAGCGAGATCCCTTGCCGCTTCTTCCCTCGTCCCGGCGTGTCACTGTGGGCGACCATCAAGGAACGCATGCTGCGCGCCTGGGAACAGATCTACAACATCATTATCAACAAAATTCCCCTCCATTGGGTGCGCATCTCCTGGCTGCGCGCGGGGGGAATGAAGATCGGAAAAGGCTCATCGGTATGGCGCAACACCGAAATTGTCGGGATAGAAAACATTGTGATCGGTGACGACTCCGTTGTGGGATGGCATTGCCAGTTGGATGGTCGCGCCGGTTTGATCATCGGCAATCATGTTAGCATAGGCTCTTACGTCCTCGTGATCGCGGGTGGACACGACCCTACCACGATCGATTTTACTTCTTTCGGTGAACCTATTTACATTGAGGATTATGCCTGGCTTGCAACCCGCGTCATGCTGTTGGACGGTGCCCGTATCGGCAGGGGTGCAGTACTGGGCGCCGGCACTATTTGCAGTAAACCCATAGAACCGTACAAGATAGTCAGTGGCAACAGCGCCAAGCCGGTCGGCGAAAGGCCTCGCGATATCGAGTATACGGGTGTCGGGGGGCGGAACTTGTACAATTTCCTACATTAGACGCCCGTCGGATCCCTATGATCAGGTCGTCGATCTTTCTCGCTGCTGTCTTGGTTGCCGGTCTGGCACTGGGCATGACCCGCGAAATCCTGCTGATATCGCATTGGGGGCCGAGTCATGCAACGGATGCATTCATCATCGCCATTTTCCTATCCGAGGCGATACGCACCACATTGGCCACGGGGTTCGTCGCTTCCGCCGCCATCCCTCTGTGGCTGGATTGCCGGGATCATGGCGAGCGAGCCCAGTGGGCGGCCAGCCAGACCGCCAACCTATTGGTCATATCCATAGCTCTGGCGGTGGTTTTCAGCCTTCTGGCGCCTCTCTGGATAGGCGCGCTTGGAGCGGGCCTTTCGTCGGCCGCTGGCACCGAAGCAACAGTGCTGTTCAAGATTTTGGTATGGTGTTTGCCTGGCCTCTTCGTTCACGCCTTACTGAGCCTTATCCATCAGGCCGACGACCGTTTCACACTTCCGGGAATGGGGTCAGTACTATTCAATGTTCCCGCAGTGCTTTATCTGTTATCAATTGAGGGAGATTCCGGCTCGCTTGAGCAGCTTGCACAGCTGATGGTACTGGGCAGCGTACTCATGCCATTACCCTTGCTCCCTCACGCATGGCGTTGCGGATGGCGGCCGTTCTGCCTTGCCTGGTCGTGGGCATCAATCATTATCTTTTACAAGCGTATCACTCCACTGCTATTGGGTGCCTCCGCGAGTCAGGCAACAATCTTGCTGGAACGGCTGCTCTCCTCCTTTCTGCCGGAGGGAAGCGTCACCCTGATGAACCTTGCGCGCAAAATTATCGGCTTGCCAGCAGTTGCCATCGCGAGCGCAGGTCAGGTTGTGTTCACCCAGTTCAGCAAAGCGCGTCAATCAAACCCTGCTACGGCCGACTGTACCGTTCTGATTCCGGGATTGGTGTGGATCACCGTGTTTACATGGCCAACGGCACTGGCCATCGCCATCTGGGCGGGTGCCGCCGCACAGCTCGTGTTGCAAACCGCCAATGCCGGCATGCACATCCAATTGACTGCATTGATCCAATTGTTCGCCCCAGGATTCGTTTTTGTGGGGTGGAATGTCATATTGGCGCGCTATTTCTACGCCGCAGGCGATACCAAAACACCGACCCGCCTGGAAATAGCCGGAACGATTGTGCAAATTGTGGGAACGCTTGCCTTGTTCCCTTGGTTGCAACTCTGGAGCCTACCTCTTGGTGCATTGTTGGGGGCCATTACAACATGGCTATTGTTGTTCCGGCGCTCCCCCGTCGCCGCCTCATTCCCCAAAATGTCTCTCTATCTCGGATTGATAACAGCCGCCTCTTATTTTGTATGGAAAATCTTGCCCATTGCGGCCTATGCCCCTCTCTGGGTGCAACTGTTCGAGGCTGGGCTATTTTGTACCGTGTGTTGGATACTGTCTTGGGGTATTCTAAAACGCACCATTTTCATGAAAAAATCTCTATGACAATCAGAAACAAGGAATATCGCGCCATGCGTTGTAACGATTCCCTAACAATGAACAATCATAATCCATCTATCTTGGATATGGTTATCCCTAACAACAATGCTACCCACCGAGTGCGCCCATGACGTGCCCGCTGACTACCGCATTGATCATACCCACCTTGAATGCGGAAGGGCATTTCACAAGGCTATTGCCCGCGATCAAGAGGTTGGAGCCACCGCCAGATGAGATAATGATCATAGACTCATCTTCCAATGACAGTACCGTCGAACTAGCTCGGGCCGCTGGCTGCCGGGCCGTGGTCATAGAGCGGAAGGAGTTTGGTCATGGCTATGCGCGTAACCTCGCCAGCACGCTGGTTTGCTCTGACATACTGATGTATATGACGCAGGATGCGATTCCAGCGGACAAAAACTTGGTTAAGGAAGTTCTCGCGGCGTTTGCGGACACCACCATAGCGCATGTTTTTGTCCGGCAAACACCTCATGACGACGCTACGCCCAGCGCGGCTTTCTCGCGACATTTCAACTATCCCGCACACTCCTATACACGCAGCCTTGATGACGTAATGCACCTCGGATTGAGGGCTTTTTTTACATCGAATTCATGTGCTGCCTACCGCAGGGAAGTCTTCGAGAAGGTGGGGCGATTCCCGGAAAACATTCCGGTGAGCGAAGATACAATGGTTGCTGCACGCATGCTCAATACAGGCTATGGGTTGAAATATATCGCCAGTACTCATGTGCAACACAGCCATAACTATAGCTTGTCACAGGAGTTCAAACGTTATTTCGACATAGGGGTTTCCCATCAACTCTCACCTTGGTATCTGTCAATGGCGCCGAATGTAGGGAGCGAAGGAAGAAGGTATGTAAAGGAAGAGACAGCATGTTTTATCAAAAGGAGATTGTGGGCACAGATAGCAAGTGCAATAATACGCAACGCCTTGCGGCTGACGGCATACAGACTGGGTCGCCACAGCAATCTGTTGCCTCTGCCCATCAAAAAGCGGCTCAGCATGCACTCCTATTTTTGGTCATCCCCCGGAAGGAGTATGTAGTGAACAGCAGTCATTGGCTGATATTTCTGTTGCCCGTTCTCATGCTGCACGGTTGCACTGGCACGGGGCATCGCATGCATGGCGATACTCAGCTACCGCAAATTAAAACTCAAACGGCGGATAGCATCGCCGAATATCCTTCCGCCGTTTATGCTGGCGACACAATCATAATCAAAAGAGATTTTGCGGGCGAGGGGGAAACCTTTACCATCCGTCCAGATGGGACATTCACCTACCCCTTGGCTGGAAAAATCCGGGCCGATAATCGCACGCCAGAAGATATCGCTGCGGAACTGGAAACCAGATTGGCAAAAACGTACAAGACTCCAGGCTTCACCGTCAACATCGTGGAATCACCCGGCAATCGTGTTTATGTCGGTGGAGAGGTGAAGAACCCCGGACAGGCCGACCTTCGTGGCGGACTCACACTGCATCAGGCAATACTGGTAAGCGGTGGACTACTCAGCACTGCTGATAAAAACGAGATCGCACTACTGCGCCTCAATCTGGAGGACAAGTATGACTTGTACTTCATGGATTTTTCGTCCGCCTTTACCGCCGGGAAAGACCGGCATCCGGTTAAGCTTCGGCGCGGCGATATCCTTTTCGTCTCCAAATCCGGTATCGGAAACGCTATTGAATTTGTTGATCTTTACCTGAATAAACTGGTCCCATTCAACAAAAACATTGGCGTATTTTACGACCTCCGCAAACAATAACGGCATCCCCTATGGTCACCATCCTTAGCGCCAAAGACATCATCAGGCTGTTCTTCATTTACAAGAAACCGGCGCTGTACGCTTTCGCCGCAACGCTGATCATAGTCATTGCTGGCCTGTATATTATTCCCCCGAAATACGCCTCAGAAGCGAAATTGCTGGTAAAGCTGGGGCGTGAAAACACAGCACTTCCAGTGGATATCATCGACCGCCCTGCCGTAGTATCCAATAATGCTCAGCGTGATCAATTACTGGACGAGGCGACTCTGCTACAAAGCAGCGCCATCATCGAGGAAGTAGCCCGTAAACTGGAAAGAAATTTGTCCGAGCAACCTTCCCGCGAAGGTTGGTGGGAAACGCTCAAAGGGTATGTCAAAGACGCCGGACAATGGTTGCTTGATCAGATTCATGCGGCCTTGGTTGGTCTCAGACTGGCGGACGAAATCACGAGAACCGGGGCGCTCGCGGCAAAACTCGAGAAGAATTTTACAGTCGAACACAAGGTCGGCTCTGCTGTGCTGGAATTGAGCTTCCGCTGGCGGGATCCCAACATCGCGCAACGGGTGCTACGCGAATGGATAAACATTTATCTTGAGCAGCGCCAGGCATTGCTCGGAGGAGAGAGCGCCTATCCCTTTTACGAGCAGCAGGCGCAGGCTGCCCTTGCCGAACTCACTGCAAAAGAGCAGGCATTGCAGGAGCTGCATCGCAACATCGGTTCGCTTGACCTCTCCGAACGTGAACGAATGCTCGCAGAGCGTCTCGAAAAGCTGCGCTCCTCCCGCGACGGCCTAGCCACCGATATCAATGGCCTAAAGGCGGGAATCAGCTCTTCTGCGGGCATCCTCGTACAGACACCCCGTTATGTCATCGCCGAAAAAGTGACGGCGGACAATCCCGCTCTGAGCGATTTCAACACTCGGCTGCACGATGCCCTGGTGGAACGTGAGAATGCACTGCGCATCTATCAAGTGGATGCCGAGCCGGTCAGGCAACTGGACAACACCATTGCCAATCTGCGCGCATTGATTGCCGCCGAACCCACGCAAACTGTGGTCAAGGAGACTTCGGCACTGAACCGGATCAGCAGTTTCGTCGAAGAAAACCGTGCTAACAAGCTCGTCCGCCTCGACGAGATATCAAAAATCATCCACGTAACCACCCTACAGCTCCACACGTTGGAGCAGCAACACGCGGCGACCCTCGCCACAGAGTCGAGAATCAAATCACTGCAGCGCGACATCTCTGTGGCAGAGAAAAATTATTCCCTGTATATTGACAAGCTGGAAAAAGTACGGATTGATCGCGCACTGGATACGAGCAGGATCACCAATGTCGCCGTTATGGAAGCGCCTACGGCGAATCTAAATCGTGTTTTCCCAAAAACGCTCCAGATACTGCTCGCGAGTCCATTGGTTGCCGCATTTGCTGGCCTGGTCGTGGCCTTCATATCTACCCTGACGGACAAACGCATCCACGATGGATGGAAAATCGGGGAGCGCTTTGGAGTACCTTTGCTCGCCGCCATTCCTGCGCCGCGCATTTTACCGGCGACCAACGGAAATCCCAGCGCCGAACCCGAGGTGCTTGCCGCACTGCACCAATTGAGTCATCACCTGCTACAAAAGATATCTAGCGAGAAAACCACCATCGCATTTACCCAATTGCAGGGTGATGAAGGCAGCAGTACGATCATCAGCAGCCTGTGCAAAATCCTTTCCGACCAGGGGCACACTTGCCAAAGCGCTATGGATATCGCGCCATCAGCAGCAACCGGCGCCTGCAAAACTTTGTTGATCGATGCCCCGCCAATCCACAGTGCGCATCAATGTTTTTCCATCTTTAGCGTGGCTAATGGCATTGTCCTGATCGCTGAGGCGGGTAAATCGACGGCGCCTTCCCTTGATGCCGCCATCCGTATCATCCAGACGGCATTTCCCGGAAAACTGCTCGGCATCGTGTTGAGCCGCCAGAAACGGCTTATACCGGAGGCAATATATCAATGGCTCAGGTAAGAGACAGCGCACAGCGGAACGGAATCTCCTCCTCATGAAAGATGGTCTCTTGCAAAGAACTGGAGGATAGAATGCACAGTGAAGCATTTTGGAATGAAACATACGGCCACGGCGAAATAGAGTTCCCTGACGCGAACGATCCGGTGTTGCTGGAGGCACTGAAATTTTTCGGCGACGTATCGGGCAAGAAGATTCTGGACATCGGCTGCGGAGGCGGAGCTACGTCGCTGTTTTTTGCGAGCAAAGAAGCGAATGTCGTCAGCATCGACACGAGCCAGGTGGCTATCGGCAATCTGGCCGCATTCTGTGGAAAAAATGGCATCAGTAATATCACGCCCATCCATATGTCAGCCATGGATATCTCCAGCATAGGCCCCTTCGATTTCATCATCGGATCCATGATCTTGCATCATATCGAACCCTTCGAGCATTTTGCTACAATTTTGCACCAGGCGATGATCGGGAGCGGCAAGGCGTTCTTTTACGAAAACAGCGCCGCGAGTTCATTGTTGGTATGGTTCCGCGAGCATGTGGTTGGAAAGCTGTGGGTGCCAAAGCTGGGGGATGATGATGAGTTTCCGCTCACGCTGGGTGAAGTCGCCACGCTCAGGAAATATTTTTCGACACGGGTTACGCAGCCTGAATTGCTGCTGTTTGGCCTGATTTCATGCTATCTGCTGCGGGGGAAGCTGGAAAAGCCATTCGCTTGGCTGGACGCATTGTGCTACAAGTCGCCCTGGATGAGAAAATACAGCTACCGGCAGTACATTTACCTGCAACTGACTGACAAGGCATGAGCAGCGGAAGGCATCACCCGCCCAAAATAATCCGGTGAGAGACGGAAAGCTCTTCACTGGAGCATTAGTGCGGCATTCTGTTTGAATCAGAGAAGCCATATCACATGGGTACGACATCGAACTGCTCTTGGGCATAAAGTGATTCCACCTGAAACTTTATCGGCTTGCCGATGAAAGCCTCCAGTTCGGCAACGGTTGCCGACTCCTCCTCCAGCAGCATATCCACCACGACCTGTGGCGCCAGCACCAAAAGCTGTTTTGCATCGAACTGGCGCACGGCGCGTAGAATTTCGCGGAAGATTTCGTAGCATACGGTTTCCGGCGTTTTCAGTATTCCGCGTCCGCTACAGGTAGGGCATGGCGCGCACATTATGTGCGCCAGGCTCTCGCGGGTACGTTTACGCGTCATCTCAACCAGCCCCAATGCCGAAACGCCACTGATGTAGCATTTGGCATGATCGCGCTCCAAGCTTTTCTCAAGGGCACGCAACACCTGACGCTTGTGATCCTCCTCAGACATGTCGATAAAATCGAGGATGATGATGCCGCCCAAATTGCGCAAACGCAGTTGGCGCGCGATTGACTGCGCTGCCTCAAGATTGGTCTTGAAGATGGTCTCTTCCAGATTGCGGTGCCCGACGAACGAGCCGGTGTTCACATCAATCGTCGTCATCGCCTCGGTCTGATCAATCACCAGATAACCGCCCGACTTGAGTTGAACTCTGGATTCCAGTGCCTTCTGGATCTCATCCTCCACGGAATACAGATCAAAAATCGGGCGCTCGCCGGGGTAGTATTCTATGCGTGACACCAGGTCAGGAATAAAATTTTCGGCGAATTCGACCGCGCGGCGATGGGTTTCGCGTGAATCAATGCGCACTTTCTCCACCGCGCTGGCGACCAGATCACGCAAAATGCGCAAACCCAGCGGCAAATCTTCATGCACCACCGCACCCGCAGGCAGTGCAGGAATACGCTCACGGATCGACTCCCACAAGCGGCATAGAAATTCCATGTCCGCGCGCAAGGCCTCCTCCGTTGCCCCTTCTGCCGCAGTGCGCACGATAAAGCCATCATCCATGCCGGACAAAAAAGACACTGCAATCTCCTTGAGACGCTGCCGCTCCTGCTCATTCTCGATGCGTTGCGATACGCCGACGGTACGGATCCCCGGCATCAGCACCAGGTAGCGCGACGGGATGGAGATATGTGTAGTCAGACGCGCACCCTTGCTGCCCAGCGGGTCTTTCACCACCTGCACCAGCACCTCCTGCCCATCCCTGAGCAAATCGGTGATAGCCTCTGTTTTTTTGCTCTCGGCAGGCTTTTCCTCGCCTGGCATAGGCGATGCCGATATATCCGATGCGTGCAGAAACGCAGCCCGTTCCAGCCCAACCTCGATAAAAGCCGCCTGCATCCCCGGCAAGACCCGGCTGACCCGGCCCTTGTAAATATTGCCCACCAGACCGCGGCGCCCGGTGCGTTCGATGCACACTTCCTGCAACATGCCGTTTTCGACCGTTGCCACACGCGTTTCTCGTGGCGTGATATTGATCAGTATTTCTTCACTCACGCATTTATCCTGAATAAATTTTTTACATTGAATTCGCGCCTACGCGGCAAAAAACAGGGGGCATCAACGTACACAAACATCGGTCCCAAACTCGCCCAACAGTTCAGCGGTTTCATACAACGGCAGCCCCATCACGCCGGAAAAACTCCCCTCCAGGCGCGTGATAAAAACTGCCGCGCGTCCCTGAATCGCATAGCCTCCCGCCTTATCAAGCGGTTCGCCGCTGTCCCAATAGGCCTCACGTTCCGCCGCCGTGATGGTGCGGAAGGTAACTGTGCTGACGCTCAGGCGTGCCGCCTCGCGCTCATCATCCACCAGCGCCACCGCAGTCAACACCTGATGGCTGCGCCCCGCGATCCGTGCCAGCATCGCCAGCCCATGCTCGCGGTCATACGGCTTGCCCAACACCTCGCCATCTATCACCACAGCGGTATCCGCGCCCAGCACCGGACATCGCGCCTGCGGATCCAGTGATCGCCAACCGGCGCGCGCTTTTTCCAGCGCCAGGCGTAACACATACATCTCAGGTGTTTCGTGCAAATGCACACTTTCATCGATATCCACGGCCAGCGTCCGGTAGCGGACGCCGATCTGCTCAAGCAACGTGCGGCGCCGGGGTGATGATGAAGCCAGATAGAGATGGAAGCTGTGCATTGGAGAGGAAGTTTCAGGTTTTAAGCGGCAAGATGCAAGCACAGTGCATTTTTCAGCGGAAGCATGCCACAAAACACGGCGAAATGCTGGAAAATAGTATTTGTTTGTTGCACTATAGCCATAGTGCCCATTCGTGGATCAGAAGCACGGGCATGGATGCCTGCTTCGCCATGCACACCATCACTCGCGCAAGGAGGCTGTTGATCATGATGACATCTCAAGCAAACACGGCTTTGCACAAGTATTTCCTTGCAGGCATGCTGACATTTATCGGCGCGCCTGTACTGGCAGACACGTTCCCCTTGCCACCGCCCGGCACCGATGTTATCGGCGATCTGCGCGTGGTGATGGCCCGCCAGGAAGACACCCTGCTGGACATTGCACGGCGTTACAACCTGGGCTATAACGAAATCACCGACGCCAATCCCACTGTGGATCCCTGGCTGCCCGGCGCGGGGACGCCGGTATTGCTGCCAACCCAATTCATTCTGCCCAGCGCGCCACGGCAAGGTATTGTGCTGAACATTGCGACAATGCGCATGTTTT
>CAMTYI010000134.1:0-28133 GCA_947085925.1 uncultured Gammaproteobacteria bacterium | reverse complement strand
CAATGCGCGGTTGTCGGCATAGGTGATAACAGGAAAATAGGAGGGAAATTCCAGATTGAGCAGCCAGCCCCGTTGGCCTTCGCGCTCGGCGGCCTGCGCTGCCGCCGCCTTGGCGGATTCCGGCAGGCCCGCCAGCGCCGTCTCATTTTCGATGAGTTTCTGCCAGGCGTTGGTGGCGTCGAGCAGGTTTTCCTCGAATTTGCTGGTAAGCGCAGACATCTCTTGCATGATGGCCTTGTAGCGCGCCTTGTGTTCCAGGCTTAGATCAATGCCGGAGAGCCGGAAGTCGCGCAGGGCGTTGTCGATGATTTTTTTCTGTGCAGTGTCGAGTCTGGCGTACTCCGTGCCTTCCGCGATGGACTGATAGGCGTTGAATAATGCTTCGTTTTGCCCCATTTCGGTGGCGTAATCGCTCAATTTTGGCAGGCAGGCGTTGTACGCTGCGCGCAACTCCTCGGAATTGACCACCGAGTTCATGTGGCCGACGGGGGACCACGCTCGGCTCAGTCGTTCGCCCATGTCTTCGATCGGTTGCACCAGATTATCCCAGGTGCAGGGGCCGGGCGCGGCCAGTAGCGCCTGCACGCCCGCGCGGTTTTCCGCCAATATCCAATCAATGGCAGGCTCAACGTGCTCGGGGCGGATCTGGGTGAACGGCGGCAGGCCAGTCACCTCAAGCAAGGGGTTGTTGTTCATTGTTGAATTCCCTAATTAAGTGGCGTTATTGTAGGTAGATTAGGATGGACGCCAAGCGGTTTGGCGTTGTTTAAGTGCTCTAATCTATCACGGACTGCCATGGCACAACAAAGGGACGTTTTGGGAGACTTGGCAGGATTTTTTCGGTATCCTGCTTGCCGTAGACCGCTGATTTGCGTATCATGTTGCGTTCCTGTCGCGGAGCGTGGTGCGCGACGCAAAGTTTTGATACACGAGTACGAGGTTGCAAATGAAAGCCGATATCCATCCTGCCTATAATGAAATCACCGTAAGCTGCAGCTGCGGCAACACGTTCAAGACACGCTCCACCTCCAGCAAAAACCTGGGTCTGGACGTATGTTCGGTTTGCCATCCTTTCTACACCGGCAAGCAGAGAATTGTCGATACCGCTGGTCGCGTGGATAAATTCCGCCAGAGATACGGCGCGAAATAATACGCAGCGATGCCGTTGGATCGTTGTTTAAGAAGGGTGCCCCGCAAGGGCGCCCTTTTTGTTTTGGGCGGCACTCGTCGTCCCCCGGATGGGAGGCATTGCCACCTTCACGGTGTGCTGCGCGCTGTCCTTCAGGGTACTTGTGCCCTTCAGGGTACTCGTGCCCTTCAGGGTATAAGCAGGGTGTTCGCCAGAACATTCATCGCCTGCTACGTTACAGTCCTTGCCGCTTCCTGCTCAGCCAATGACGCAGCCAATGCCCCGACCACCGTCGCCGGTTGTGCTTCGGATCGTATCGACGAGCATGTGACGGTTGATCATGTTTATGACGGTGATACGGTGCGGCTCAGTGACGGCCGCAAAGTGCGGTTTATCGGCATTGATACCCCTGAGGTTGGGCGTAACGGCGCGCCGTCGCAGCCCCTCGCCAGTGAGGCGCGCAACGCACTGGAAACCCTGCTGGGTTCCGGCAAGGCTATCAGTCTGCGATATGACGAAGAGCGCCAGGATAGGTATGGGCGCGACCTTGCTCATATTTTTCTGGAAAACGGTATGAGCATCGAAGCCCGACTATTGGAGCAGGGGCTTGCGACCGTGTTGACCTATCCTCCAAATACGTGGAATCTGGCCTGTTATCAGGCTGCCGAGCAACGTGCGCGCAAAGCGCAGCGCGGCATTTGGTCTTTGCCGCAATACCAGCCCGTCGATGCCGCAAGCGTGACGGGTGATGAGCGCGGCTTTCGTCTGATCAAGGGAAAGGTAACGCGGGTTAGTGAAGACCGTGGCGGCCTATCGCTTGAGCTCAGTGGCGGAATACGGCTGTACATCTCCCGTAAAAACAGGCATTACTTTGCCAGTTCACCACCAGAGGGATGGCGGGGCCGCACCGTGCTTGTCCGAGGCAAATTATCGTCAGAGGGCGAGGGCAGCTCACGCATCCACATTCGCCATCCTGCGGCGTTGCAGGTGATTGAATAGACTCTAAAACAAAAAGCACCGCCACAAAATGTTGACGTGTGGCAAGCTGCTATGTGAGTGAGCTTGTCGGGTGGACAGGGCGCCAAGTTGATTGTCGAATCGTGAGGGCGTTATTGACCACTATTCCCGCTTGACACTCGTGTAATACCATGGCATAAAAGCAGGCTGTTGGATGTCCAATTCAACAAGGGGAGGGCGCTGTTTTTTCTTATGGGATAGCAGCGATTTTCTCATAAAAATACCATCGCATGCCGTTGAATCTAAGTTGAGGTGTCGGCAGCGCGGTTTTGTCAGTCAAATTAAGGAGAGAAAAGCATGAGAGCACGTTTGTTGGGTGTTTCCGCTGCAGCCGTGATGTTGCTGGGCGCAGGTCAAGCCAGCGCAGATCTGGAGCTGGCCAAGGCCAGTGGTTGCTTGGCTTGCCACAGCGTAGAAAAGAAAGTTGTTGGCCCAGCCTGGAAAGATGTTGCTGCCAAGTACAAGGGCAATGCCGGTGCCAAGGCTGAGCTGATTGGTAAGGTTAAGGCTGGCGGTAAAGGCAATTGGACCGCAGTGACCGGCGGCGTGCCGATGCCTCCCTACTCCCCACGCGTTTCCGATGCCAACATCGAAAAGCTGGTAGATTTCGTTCTGGGCTTGTAATAAGTTAGAATCGAGTCTTGCAAAAGCCAGCCTCCGGGCTGGCTTTTGTTTTTGTCCGCAGGGATAACCCTAAATTTCCATCATCTCAAAGTCTTCCTTGCCTGCGCCGCAATCCGGGCAGCGCCATGTAAGCGGTACATCCTCCCAACGGGTGCCGGGCACAATTCCTTCAATGGGTATGCCTACGGCCTCGTTATAGACGAAACCGCAAATTACGCACATATAGGTTTTTAATTGCAGTGTCTGAACTGTCACAAAGGTACTCCAAGTGTAATCAAGCGTAATCCGGTATTATTCCGGGGTGAATCTTCGCACTTTTTTGTGGCGAGCGAAATGCTATTACGGTGTAAAATTCTAATATATGCAAACATAATGGCGGTACAATCATCCTTTTTCAAGGACGTGTGAGTATGACCGAACAACAACCCATCCCGGTGGTCATGGTTTTTGCTGGCTGCGACTCCACTGGTGGGGCGGGGATTCAGGCTGATATCGAGACGCTGGCGAGTATGGGGTGCCATGCGGCGCCGGTAATCACGGCCATTACGGTGCAGGATACCCAGCAGGTGCAAGGGTATACGGCCATTGATGCCGCTCTGGTCATTGCGCAGGCGCGTGCAGTGCTGGAAGATATGCCGGTGGCCGCTTTCAAAATCGGCATGCTCGGCAGCGTGGAGAACGTGGAGGCGATCCACACCTTGTTACAGGATTATCCGGATGTCCCCGTCGTGCTCGACCCAGTGCGTGCAGCGGGCGGTGGTGGTGAACTTGCCGATGAGGAGGTTGTGGACGCCATGATGACGCTGCTGTTTCCGTTGACTACGGTATTGACGCCCAACACCTTGGAGGCGCGCGCTCTGGCACCAGAGGCCGATACTCTCGATGCCTGTGCGCAGGAGATCCTGGAAAACGGCTGCGAATTCGTTCTCATCACGGGCGCCCACGAAAACACCGCAGCGGTGATCAATACGCTGCACGGTAACCGGCGTCAATTGGAATCATTCTCCTGGGAGCGCCTGCCAGCGAGCTATCATGGTTCCGGTTGCACCTTGGCATCCGCCATCGCCGGCCTGTTGGCTCACGGCATGGAGCCTTTCACCGCCATTCATGAGGCGCAGGAATATACCTGGGAAACGTTGAAACACGGCTACCGCATCGGCATGGGACAGCATCTGCCCAACCGGCTGTTTTGGGCGCGAGAGGATGAGGATCAGGGCGAGTGAAAAAATCACTGCGTGGCCTTTACGCCATCACTGACAGCAGCTTGATTGCGCCGGGATGCCTCCTGAATGCCGTGAGCCGCGCCATCACGGGCGGTGCCACGATAATCCAGTATCGGGATAAAGGCCTGGACGACCCGCGCCGCGAACGCGATGCCCGTGATCTGCTTGCATTGTGCCGCTCGCATGGCGTGCTGCTGATCATCAATGATGACGTGGCGCTTGCCCAATCCGTTGGTGCGGATGGCGTGCATCTAGGCTGCGACGATATATCGCCAGTGGAGGCAAGACGTATTCTGGAGGCGGCGGCGGTGATTGGTGTCTCCTGCTACAATGATTTTGAACTGGCAGTAACGGCGCAGGCGGAAGGCGCGGATTATATCGCCTTTGGGCGGTTTTTTGCCTCTCAAACCAAACCCGGCGCCGTGCAGGCGAGTATGGATTTGATTCGCCGCGCCAAGGCAACCCTCGCTATTCCAGTGGCGGCCATCGGTGGCATTACACCGGACAACGGCGCTGTATTGATCGAGGCTGGCGTTGATATGCTGGCGGTGGTCGAGGGTATATTTGGGCAGCCTGACCCGACGCACGCGGCACGGCGATACACACAACTTTTCGAACAAGAAGGAAACACGTAATGACTCGATCCCATGAACTTTTCCAACAGGCCCAGCGGCATATCCCCGGCGGTGTGAACTCGCCGGTGCGCGCGTTTCGTGGCGTGGGCGGCGAGCCGGTATTCCTCAAGCGCGGCGCTGGCGCCTATGTGTATGACGAAGACGACCGGCGCTACATCGATTATGTTGGCTCATGGGGGCCGATGATTCTCGGGCACTCTCATCCCGAAGTAATCAAGGCAGTGCAAGAAGCCGCCGCCAACGGCCTTGGCTTTGGCGCTCCGACCGTTATCGAAACCACCATGGCGGACCTGCTCTGCGAACTCGTGCCGTCCATGGACATGGTACGTATGGTCAGCTCCGGCACCGAGGCCACCATGAGTGCGATCCGTCTGGCGCGCGGTTACACCGGGCGCGACAAAATCGTCAAATTCGAGGGTTGTTACCACGGGCATTCGGATTCGCTGCTGGTCAAGGCCGGCTCCGGCGCGCTTACCCTGGGCGTACCGACATCGCCGGGCGTGCCGGTGGCGTTGGCCGAACACACCATCACGCTCGATTACAATGACCTCTCTCAAGTGGAGGAGGCCTTCGCTCATGTCGGCGGGCAAATCGCCTGTATCATCGTCGAACCCGTGGCGGGTAACATGAATTGCATTCCGCCCTTGCCTGGTTTTCTGGAAGGGCTGCGCACTATCTGTGATGAATACGGCGCGGTGCTGATTTTCGATGAAGTGATGACCGGCTTCCGTGTCTCACTGGGTGGAGCACAACAGTTCTATGGCGTGACGCCGGACCTCACCACTTTAGGCAAGATCGTCGGTGGTGGCCTGCCGGTCGGCGCCTTTGGTGGTAAAAGGGCGATCATGGAGCGTATCGCCCCGCTCGGCCCGGTCTATCAGGCTGGCACCCTCTCCGGTAATCCTGTGGCGATGGCAGCAGGTTTGGCCACCCTCATCAAGCTTCTCAAGCCGGGGTTCTATAGCGATCTAGCAACCATGACCCAGCGCCTCACCGATGGTGTCACTGCGCGTGCCAAGGCTGCGGGTATTCCTATGTGTGCCAATCAGGTGGGCGGCATGTTTGGACTGTTCTTCAGTGACGAGCCCAGCATCCACAGTTTCGCTCAAGTGATGAACTGCGATGTGGAGCGTTTCAAGCTATTCTTTCATGGCATGCTGGAGCAGGGCGTATACCTTGCGCCATCGGCTTTCGAGGCCGGTTTTGTCTCGTCGGCGCACGGTATCGCAGAGATTGATGCCACGCTCGATGCGGTGGAGAGAGTGCTGGTTGGGTTGTGATGAAAACGCAAATAAACCTTAAAATCCCTTTTTTTTCCACGAAAAGCACAAAATAAAACAAAGGGATAGGTTTTTTCAGCAAGTAACACGCAATGTGCGTTTGAATATTTTCGTGAATAGCTTTTAGGCTGGCTTGCTTTGGAGGTTCACACGAAACAAGAAATAAAAAAGCCGTAGCGTTTAGCTACGGCTTTTTTTCTTCGAGAGATCAAGAGCGCTGCTTTAAGCGGCGACCAAACCACCCTGTTTTTTCACTGAACCTTGGCGGCGGGCAAAGCGCCAGCCCAGCAGGCCAAGACCTGCCGTCAACATCACCCATGTGTTGGCTTCAGGCACGGGAGCTGCGATCATGCCAAGGGTGTAAAGGCCACCAAGAGTGCCTGTAGTAGTGCCGCTTACCTGCATATAATAGTCATTTCCTGCACTCAGCATGCCGGTAAAGGACGTAGGGTTGGCGTCGGTGTCTGCTACTGCCACGTTGCTGCTGTTGAATACGGCAAGGTTCAAGTCGGTTATGTTGAGGTTGTGGGTGGCGCTGAGGTAGAGGGGTACGTTCGTGACTCCTCCACCAACTGCAGATGCTGTTGTCAAGTCGAAGATATATTTATCCGCGAAAGTACCAAACACCAAGCCGCCGTTGATGAAAGGGGTGGTGCCCAGTGTTCCGATGTCAGTGGTGCTGGCTTGCGCACCGCCCCACGAAAGCAGTAGGGCCGCTCCAATTGCTGCAATTTTCATTTTTTTCATTACGAACTCCTATGTAACTCGTTGTTTTGTATGGTGATCACCTTACGATAATTCGTATTGTGTGCTTCAAAATCCTTTTAAGGATTATCTTTGATTTTTTTAAAAAAAAATTCTTAAACGGTTTTGGCGATTATTGCCAAGTTTATTTTCAAATGCAAGCATTTTTTTATACGGCAGAGGCGTTTTTGTGTGAGTCACCTGCGACGGTTGGCAGGTGACTGCACTTGCTTTAGTTTTCGAGCATTTTTTTTGTCGTCGGGCGGCGAGTTTGACGCCAAGCCAGTAATCCGAGTCCTGCCGCTACCAAGGTCCATGTTTCGGGGGTGGGTATGGCGGTGGCGATGGCGCCCAGAACGTACATGCCGCCGCTGGAGCCAGTCGGCATGCCTGTTATCTTCATGTAGTAGTCGGTGCCTGGGGAAAGGGTGCCAATAAAGATGAGCGGATTGGTGTCGTTGTCCAGCATTGGAGTATCGGCGCTATTGTAAACGCCAAGATTCAGTCCGCTGATGCCATAGAACTGAAGCGGGGGAAATCCAGGGAGGGTGAAAATGAGCGGTATCTCGGAGAGGCCTATCCCGATGGCCCAAGGGGAGGTTCCGGTCAGGTCAAAAATATACTTATCTTCGAAAGAGGTGGGACCAGTGACGGTTTTGGTGTCACCCCAGGAAGAGGTGGCGTTCAGTGTTCCGATATCGTAAGGGATGGCATTAGCAGCGCCGCATGAGAGTAGGAGTATCGCCCCGATAGAGGCAGATTTGATTTTGTTCATTTCTAGAAACCTTTTGCAAGTAGTGGGTATGTTGTGCCAGGTGAAGCATTCGCACACAAGTACTGCAAAATCCTTTTAAAAATTACTGCCTCTGGAGAGCGAGGGGGAATTTTTAAAAAGACGATCCTAATTACAATAGTAATCGGTGGGGATTGTAACAGGATGTCCTGTGATCAGTAAATGGGGCTCTGGATTTTTGAGCAATGCACTCCGGGTGCTGCAACAGCACCCGGAGTTATTGTTTTTAGACGGGTAGTGCTGGCAAGGTTTCGTTCGAATTGACGATTTTACGCCGGTATGCGAATACACCCAGCGTGCCAAGACCAAGCAACATCATCGCCCATGTTTCTGCTTCTGGAACAGGGGTAATGTGGAGGTCGTACGAGGCGCTTCCCGATCCCGTTACTGTGGCGAAGAGGAATTTGCCGGGCGGGGTGTCGAAGGAGAATGATGCGCTGGGAGTGCCGCTGGAGAAAGAGCTGCTTCCCAGTGCGTTAATGGTACCGGATAACCCACTAAAAGGGCTGAAACCGTCTGCTGAGAATACTGATAAATTACCGAAAAAAGATGGGGCGCCGCTTGCGTTGATTGTTGCGATGTAGTTGGGTAAAGGGATCTGACCGAGGCCGGACAACGCAAAGAAGTCCATTTCAGGTGACATGAAACTCGCCGAAAAGCTTTGACCATTGAAATGCAGAGTGGGTAATGCAAAGGCTGCGCTGCTCATTCCGAGCAGTACGGCAGTCCCGATCAATTTTTTGAGTCCTGAAACTGTGTTGCTCATACTTCTTCTCCTTGGGTTAAAGGCGGGTGAGTAGGCTGTACAATTACACCTGTATGTTACGCCAGAATGACAAAAAAACATTATAGAATAATGATTAAATGTTACGTCATGATGCAAGGGCTGTATATGCAAAAAACGCACCACTAAATGAATGAAAATCCATATCTAATTGATATTGAAATGTTTATTTTATTCGGTGTATGGTTTTAGTATTCAGTGGTAGGGCGCTGCTGCTTCGTGAATAAGCGCATCGATGCCGGCGTTTTTTATAAATTTATATATTAATCAATAAGATGCTCTTTAGTTTCTGCGTGCTCTAATGCGGTGCGGCATGCTCTACCATGGACATGAAAGTAATTCATGCCGGGTTATGTGGTTTTTTGTCGGTTTACGGAGACAATCACCTTTTGTCGCGGGTTTGCGTTCGCTATTTTTTGTTTTGATTGAACAGAAACCTCTAAATAAGGCACCTTCTGAAGTTTTTAAGAATGTGTAATTTCAGGTATTATTTTTTATTTTATTAAAAATATCAAATGGTTGATATTTTATTTTTGCGCTGAAAGCTGTGTGTCTCATATCGGCGACACACATGGCGCGATCAATATGCCGAATGGCTCAGTCTTGCGATAATCCCCCTGTTTGCTGGATGGCGCCTAATCAAGGAATCTCATGGACATGCTGTACCGTATCTTGTTTGGGCTGCTGATTTTTATTTTAGCGCCGCTAGTATCAGCCGCTGTAACGGTCGCCCCTGACACAGTGCCCTACGGCCGTGCCTCAGAGGTGATGGTTACCATTAATGGTGCTGCGTCACCCGGCACCCGGTTTGTGCTGGAGGCAGGCGGTCCTTTTGTCGAGCAGGAACTGCCATTGACGTACAAAGTCCAAGATATGGCGCTGGGCAATGGATTGGCCTATCTGGCAGGGGGTGAGCAGGGGTTACGGATTATCAACGTCGGCACGCCAGGGGCTCCAAAACTGGTTGGACACTTTGCTGCAAGTCCGGCTGTCCGCGTTGTGGTGGACAGTGGGCTGGCCTTGATTACGGATGGTGCCAATGCCCTGGAAATGGTGGATGTTAGTGACGCTCGGCATCCCAAGGCCGTGGGCCACTATCGTTCTGATCGACCCATTACAGATGTGTTTGTGGATGGCGGATACGCGTATCTGCTGCTGGAAAAAGCCAGTGTTGTGGTGCTTGATATCCGTTTCCCGGCAAATGCCACCATGCTTTCCCGTTATGCGCTGGAGGGGGAGGCGGGCAAGCTGTTTGTTGAGGGAAATCGTATTTATGTGGCGAATGGCGCGCGGGGTCTTGCGGTGTTGGATGCCAGTGACAAATCCCATCTCAAACTAGCGGGGCGTTATGTCGTGACGGGCAGTGCGATGGATGTGGCGGTGCAGAATGGGCTGGCGCTGGTGGCGCGCGGTGTTGGCGGGCTGGGGGTGTTCGATGTGGCCGATCCTGCGCGTATCAAGTGGTTGGGCAGCCACAGCAGGCTGGGTAATGTTGTCGGCCTGGAAATTCAGGGAAGGCAGGCGCTGGTGTGGAATGACCGAGCCGAACTCATGCTGCTGGATATTTCCAAGCCTTCCATGCCCACTATTACGGCTTCTTACCGTACCACGCATAATGTCGCCAGTGCCGGGCTGGATGGTGGCAAGGTGATCGTGGTCACGCCGTCCGCACTGCAAGTGCTGGATTTCTCTGGCGTGCCGCCGCAGTTTTCAAATGAAAATCTGGATGTGGGGCAGGGCGTTAATTTTGGCGGTGAACGCAGGCTGTTCATCCGCGATAACATTGCTTATGTGTCGGATTGGTTCGCTGGCCTGCATCTCTATGACATCAGTGATCCACCCCGTCCCAAGCTGTTGTCTACCTTTCATACGCCGGGCTCTGCCAAGGGTGTGGTGGTGAGGGGTGATTATGCTTTTGTGGCGGATGATGACCGTGGTCTGCTCGTGTTGAATATCAAGGATCCGCGTCAGCCCATGCAGGTTGCCAATCTGCCTACCAACGGTTTGGCTTATACGCCGAAGTTGGTGGGCGATCTGCTCTATCTTGCCAGTCATCGTGGTGGTTTTCAGATTATTAATGTCCGTGATCCTGGCGCGCCCGCGATCATTGCCGATGTCGATACGCCCGGCAAGGCGTGGAGCCTTGAGGTCGCGGGTGATGTGCTCTATGTCGCGGATGATGCCTCCGGCATGTTGGTGTTCGATGTGCGTGATCCGCGCCGGCCACGACAGATCGGCACATTCAGCCCGGGTGGCGCGGCGGAGGATGTGGTGGTGCGAGGTGATACTGCGTATGTGGCCTTTTTTGACCAGGGCTTTTATGTCCTTGATATTAAAAATCCCGCTGACCCGAAGGTGCTGGGGCATACCTCCACGCCGGGCAATGCGCGCGTCATTGAGCTGAAAGGCAATCTGGCGTATGTCACGGACTGGTTTGCGGGGGTGCAGGTGATCGACATCAGCGACGCGCACCATCCCGCCATCATCGGCAGTTATGACACCAGCGGTGCGGCATGGGGCATTGGCATTAAGGGTGATTATGCCTATATCGGCGACTGGTGGGGCGGGTTCGCTGTTCTGGATATCAGCAGTCCCGCATCTCCCACGCTGGCAGGGCATTATCATGCCCCAAGCCAGCCCAGAAATCAGGTGATGCAGGTCGCCGTGCAGGGACGCACAAGTGCCGTGGGCGCAGGACGCGCAGGAACGGCCGCCGTGCAGGGACGCACAAGTGCCGTGGGCGCAGGCGACGGCATGGATGCCGGAGGTAGAGCAACGCAGGGAGCAGTTGCCGGACGCGCAGGAACAGCCGCCGCGCAGGGCAAGTTTGCTTTTACGGCCAATAGTGCGACCGGGCTACAGGTGTTTGATATTACCAATCCCCTGAATCCCACCTGGGCCACGGGCGTGGATATCAATGGTACTGTCAATGCGATCTGGCTGGATGGGCAGGTTGCTTATCTTGCCGTTGATAATGGCGAGGATGAGGGACTGGTGATGGCCGATATCCGCAATCCATATCAGACACACCGCATCGGCGGCATGAGCATCGTGGGCGGCGCGCTGGGGGTGCAGGTGCATAACGGGCGCGCCTATGTTGCGAGCAGCCGTGCCGGACTCATCGTCATGGACGTTAAAAATCCCGGGCATCCGCAACGCATCGCGGTTTACCCTGCAAAGCTGAACGATGTGTGGGTCGATAACGACCGCATCTTTATCGCAACGGTGGACCGCGGGCTGGAGGTTCTTGATATGGACCTCAAACCAATCTCACGCTACAAAATGAGCCATGAGGCTGTCTTGGTTCGTGCGCGTGGTGACACGGCCTTCCTCTACGAAAAAGGTGTGGGGATTCGTGTGCTGGATGTCAGTGGCGAGAATGTCAGGCCGATCGCGTTGTTTGAGACCGGCGAGGCGCTATCAGACATCATGCTGGAGGATGATTTATTGTATGCGACAGGACAACAGTCAGGGTTGATGGTGGTCGATATCTCCAGTCTGACGCAACCGGAAATACAGGCCATTTATCCGCTAACCCAGCGTGCCGGGAAAGTTACCTTAACCAATAACACAGCCCTGCTTGGGGGTGCGGACATCATTACTGCGGTGAAGCTGCAGCCGCCTATTATTCTCACTAAAGTGGGTGAAAAGAAGCTGCGGGCAGTTATTCCAAAGGACATGCCGATAGGCGCTTACAATGTCGTGGAGGTTGATGCGAAGGGCGGAAAAGTCCGCAGCCGTAACGCGCTGAAAATCGAAATGCAGCGTTTCTCCAAGCCGAAAATCACGCATGAGGAATTTCAGCGGTTGTTGCAGGAGCAAAGGAAATTGCGGCAGTGATTAGTAACTTAAGCCTAAAAACCAGTTATCCACGAAAGTCACGAAAAAACACGAAAATACTCAATTACATATAGCGATTTTCTTCTCGCCCATCCGGTGAATCGTTGAAGCAATCCATATTTTTTTATTTCGTGAATTTTGCGTTTTTCGTGGAAAAAAGAGGGTTTAAGAATAACGCTACTTGAAATCAAGGTGCAGCATTCGACCGCCGGTTTTTTGCGCGAGCGTGCCGTATGCGTGGTTGGTTGATTCATTCGATCGGCCCAGCGGCAGGGTGAATACCGGGCTGGGGATTTTGTCGTAGTAGATCTGGTCGTTGGAGGGCTCATCACCAACCAGCAAATAGGCCCCTGGCGGCGGGGAGTTTCTGGCTGCGACGCGGAAGGCGTGGCCTATGGTTTCCATGCTGCCGATGAAAGGTGCGCCGCGCATCAGGCGGTCGAACATATCACCCATTGTGCCGGTGTAGGTTTCTGCTTTGTTGTCGGAAAACCAGGTGATGGCGGATAGCTTTTTACCCGATTTGGTAATGACCAACCGCAATACTGGTACGAGGAAGGTCGCCAGGCCGTGCATGGAACCTGATGCGTCGACTACCAGGTGAATGTCATCGCCGGGTATATTTTGCAGCCCTTCGATAAAAAGATCGAAATCCTTGCGGCCAAAGGTGGAGGTTTCGAGAACTTTTTCGAGATAATTTTCTTCGCTGTTGACAACAATTTGCTCGAGGTTTTTGGTCAGGCTTTTTTTATCGGCCTCTGCTGCCGACAATCGCTGCTGTAGATCCTCCATTTGTCCCTTTAGTTTGCCGGGCTGGCTGCCGCCCGACATGCGGGCAGTGATCACCATGATGGTGAACAGGAAAATAAAGATGACCAACATCAATAACGCCATATCCGAATAGGTGATATAGACACTTTCATCCATGAAACGGCGGCGTCTATTCATTGGATGGGCCGGGTGGTGATCGCCGCTTGCGGTTGGGCAGGAACAGTCTCCTCAGCGGCGGCCACCAGGCGCGGTTGACCTGATCCACCAACTTGATTTCCTGCCGTAACAGAATACGGTAATGCTTTTGCATCTTGATGGCTTCTCTGAGGGCGGCGAGGTCATCGCCTTTTTCCAGCCCATCCCCAAAGTCGCTCAATTTTCTGGCTTCCTCGCGGAATTCGGCCATGGCCTGTTTGGAGCCTGCAAACGCCTCCTGCAACAGTTTGACATTCGCGCCCAGCGCGGCAACTTCGCCGTTGAGAATGCGCACATCCTTTTCTTCCGTCTGTTTGCAATCGGCCGCGCAATAGACCAGGCAGATTTTCATGATGCGGTCATAGAGTTCCTCAACCCCATTTTCGGTAATCAGGGCGAATACGCGCAGCAGCAATCCGCCAAACACCGCACCCATCAGCGTGGCGTAAAAGGCCGTACCCATGCCGCCCATCGCCTTGCGCAATCCCTCCAGCAGCAGTGCTTCGTCATGGCCTAATGCCTCCAGCGAGCTGCTTAAACCCGCCAGTGTGATGCTCAGGCCCATTACCGTGCCGATCAATCCCTGTGTGATGAGCAGGTTGCCCATGACCGCCAGGCCATGGCTGACGCGCTGATAAAATGAGATCTCGGTCTGGAGTAGTGCTTCCAGGTTGAGGGGGCCGTTGGCCATCACCATTTCTTTCAGTGAGGCGAAAAACCGGTGTGATGCGTGGCGTCGTGATGGGGTAAGGATGCCCATCAGGCCTTTTTCCCGGGCGGCGCTTTCCATCTGTATCACTTCAACAGATTCGCGCGTCAGTGTCATGGTGAGCGTGAAACTGACAAACATGCTCGCTATAAACAGCGCAAGGATGACCCAGGTGAGCTTGGTGGTGTCGCTTTTTATAAATTCCCAGATGCCGGTGTCGACATACAGTCCCAGCGTGACGATGAGTGCGAAAGAGGCCCAGACCAGCCAAAACAGCAAGGTGCGGTATACCTTGTTGCTCATATTATTTTCTACCTTTCTGCTGAGCGATTGAGGAACCATTCATGGCTGTCGGCCAGGGTTAATACTGGCAGCGTCCAGACACTTATCTATCCGCTCTTACGGTGCTTTTACGAGGTCAGGGCGTGGGCCCAGTCAAGGATAGGCTGCACGCGTGCAGCCACCATGCCTCGCGCCTCCTGATAGGGTACCCAGCGATACTCCTCGTGCTCCGGGTGTCCCAGTTCGGGATTTACCGGTAAGGTGATATCGGCCTGCCGGGTTTCGGCGACATAGTATCGTGCCACCTTGCCGCGACCGTAGGGCGGTGTCTCTTGATAGCTGTTCCCCCAGGTAAATGTCAAGTTATTTAATGAGGTTTCTTCTTCCACCTCGCGGATGGCGCCCTGCAGTGGCTCTTCACCCGCCTCGACCATTCCTTTGGGAAAGTCCCAGTTGCTGTAGGCGCGCAGCAACAGGTACCACTTTTTGTTTTCTTCACGCCGGATAACAATCACCCCGGCGGAGAGCGTTTTTTTCTCCACGGTCACCGGACCTCCTGAAATCCATTGTTGAAATGGCAAAAAAATTAAACAGCAATACCTCTGGAGCGCAGGTGTTCTTTCGCGGCCAGTGCCAGCAAGGTCATCTCCATGTCTCGTTCCCAATCATACCCCTTGTCAGCTTCCGTGTATCCACGCAGGCTGGTGCCATGGAAGGACTCGTCGGCGTAGATCTTGACGTGGCGGACTTCTTCGATGCTTGCCGACAGCTCGGGCCATATATCGTGCATCATGTCGCGCTGTCGTGTCACAGACCATTCGTCGATGAGCTTGTAGCGCGGCGGTAGCTGGGTGAATGCTTCGGCGGTGCCGGTCTGCCGTTTGCCTGTGGATGCGTCGATGTGATCCGTGTACACGTAGACAATCAGTTTTGGCGAATGTTGCAGAATCATGGGGGTCAGGTTGACTTCTGACGGCATCCAGGAGCAGAAGGCGACGTCGAAGGGAAAGTCGATGTCGCTGATGGGCTGGTTACGCATCTCGTAACCGTTGGCGTCATGGAAGTCAGGAATCTGGTGAGGCTTGGTGGCGGGATCGCGGACGCCAATCACGCTGGCCCCTTCCCGCGCCAGCAGGCTGCCAATGAATCCATTACCGCAGTTCAGGTCGCAGACAACGGGTTGGGCGGCTACCTGACGTGCGTAATGGGCGATTTTTCGCATTTCGCTACGCAGTGGGTAGTAATGGGCAATGGTCGGGCCAGTCGTCGCTGCATTTCGATCCGGGTTGCTGAAGATCAAGGAGTATAAGGGCAGGCCTTTGATGCGTTCGACGAAGGGCAGGGCGGGATTCCAGCAGGCATGTTCTTTTTGCTGCACGGCAACGATGCGGGTAAACATCTCGTTGCTAAAGGATTCCATTTCGCGAAGCGGTTCAAAATTCATGGTTGTTTCCAAAAATGGCTCCAGAGGACTCAGGGATCACTGAGGAAAAAGCCCGCGCCCTCTGGGGCAAAAAATTACTTGTGATATTGGGGACTCAGCTCGTGTACGGCCTCGACGAATGCCCGTGCTTTTTCGGGGTCCACATGTTGGTGAATGCCATGACCCAGATTGAAAACATGGCCGGGGCCGTGCCCGTAATTGGCGAGGATGGTTGCCACCTCGGCGCGGATGCGTTCGGGGGAGGCGTACAGCACGCAGGGGTCCATGTTGCCTTGCAGGGCGACTCGATCCCCTACGCGCGTGCGCGCATCGCTGAGGTCGGTGGTCCAATCCACGCCTAACGCATCACAACCTGTTTCCGCCATCGCTTCCAGCCAGGCGCCGCCGCCCTTGGTGAACAGGACTACCGGCACACGGCGACCCTCGTTTTCGCGGTGCAGGCCGTGGACGATTTGCTGCATGTAACGCAGCGAAAATTCGCGGTAATCACGCGGGGTCAGCACGCCGCCCCAGGTATCGAACACCATCACCGCCTGTGCCCCGGCAGCGATCTGCGCGTTCAGGTAAGTGATGACCGACCGCGCAGTGATATCAAGCAGCTTGTGCAACAGCGCGGGCTGGTCGAACATCATGCCTTTGATTTTTGAATATTCCTTGCTGGAACTGCCCTCCACCATGTAGGTGGCCAGCGTCCATGGGCTGCCGGAGAAGCCGATCAGCGGCACCCGGCCATGCAGTTCGCGGCGTATCAGCCGTACCGCGTCCATGACATAACGCAGATTGCTTTCAGGGTCGGGCACGCCCAGTGCGGCGACATCGGCGGCGGTACGCACCGGACGCTCAAAGCGTGGCCCTTCACCTTCGGAGAAGTACAGTCCCAAGCCCATTGCGTCGGGGATGGTGAGGATGTCGGAAAACAGGATCGCGGCATCGAGCGGGAAGCGCTCCAGCGGTTGCAATGTGACCTCGCAGGCCAGCTCCGGGTTAGTACACAGGTCCATAAAAGACCCGGCGCGCGCGCGGGTGGCGCGGTATTCGGGAAGATAACGCCCCGCCTGTCGCATCATCCATACCGGGGTGGCATCCACAGGTTCACGCAACAGGGCGCGCAGGAAACGGTCGTTTTTCAATTCAGACATGTAAAGGCTACTCACGCAAAGGCGCCGAGGCGCAAAGAAATATTTAACCTAAAAAGCTCGGTTATCCACGAAATTTACGAAAAAATACGAAAACATCCAAGTGTATATCGCTATTTTACTTACCACCCATCCGGTGAATTTCTGAAACAGCCCATGGTTTTTTATTTCGTGAATTTAGGCGGTTCTTGCGCATCCCTGCGCCCACCGCACTTGGGCATCCTCGGCAACTGCTCCCTGCGTTGCTCTACCCCCTGCATCCATGCAGTCGTGCCCGGCGTGTTTTTCGTGGACAAAAATCAGGTTCAAACACCCAGATAATCCAAAATCCCCTGTGCTGCCTCGCGGCCTTCATGCACCGCAGTCACCACCAGGTCGGAACCGCGCACCATGTCGCCGCCGGCGAAGACCTTGGGGTTGGTGGTCTGATGTTTGAACTTGGCACGCGCAGGCGCCTTGACACGGCCGCTGTCATCCACGGCGATGTTGAAGTCGCTGAACCATGGCGAAGGGCTGGGCTGGAAGCCGAAGGCGATGATAACGCGGTCGGCGGGGATGATCTCTTCCGAGCCGGGCACTGGCTGCGGGCTGCGGCGCCCACGTGCATCGGGCGCGCCGAGTTCGGTGGTAATAACCTTGACGCCAGTCACCCGCTCTGTGCCGACGATCTCGCCGATGATCTCTATGGGCTGGCGGTTCCACAGGAACTGCACGCCTTCTTCCTTGGCGTTGGTGACTTCACGTTTGGAGCCGGGCATGTTGGCCTCATCACGACGGTAGGCGCAGGTGACGCTCGCGGCGCTCTGGCGGATGCTGGTGCGGTTGCAGTCCATCGCGGTATCGCCGCCGCCTAGAACTACCACGCGCTGCCCCGTCATGCTGACAAATTTTGATTCGTCTTTCTCTAGGCCCAAATTGCGATTGACGTTGGATATCAAAAACGGCAGGGCCTCATGGACGCCCGGAAGGTTTTCGCCGGGAAAGCCGCCCTTCATGGAATTGTAAGTGCCCATGCCGAGGAATACGGCATCGTACTCTTCGAGTAATTTCTCGAAGGTAATATCCTTGCCGATATCAATATTGAGGCGGAATTCCACGCCCATTTCTTCCATCAGCGCGCGCCGTGTCCGCACCACCTCTTTTTCCAGTTTGAACTCGGGAATGCCGAAGGTGAGCAGGCCGCCGATTTCGGGATAGCGGTCGAATACCACGGGTTGTACACCGTTGCGCACCAGTATGTCGGCGCAGCCCAAGCCCGCCGGACCCGCGCCGATAATCGCCACGCGCTTACCGGTGGCGACCACGCCAGACATGTCAGGTTTCCAGCCACGCTTGAGTGCTTCTTCGGTGATGAATTTCTCGATGGAGCCGATGGTCACTGCGCCGAAGCCGTCATTCAGGGTGCAGGCGCCTTCGCACAGGCGGTCTTGCGGACAGACCCGTCCGCACACCTCGGGCAGCGAGTTGGTGCGGTGCGATAGCTCTGCCGCTTCGAAAAAGTTACCTTCTTCGATCAGTTTCAGCCAGTTTGGAATGTAGTTGTGTACTGGGCATTTCCATTCGCAATAGGGGTTGCCGCAGCCCAGGCAGCGCCCGGCCTGTGTGGCGGCGGCCTTGGCGTCGTACTGGCCGTAAATCTCACCAAACTCATGGATGCGCACTGCCGCAGGCTTTTTGGCCGGGTCTTGGCGCGGGATTTCTAAAAACTCGAAATTCTTTGTCATTTCAAAAACCAGTCATGCAATCAAAGTTTCGTAGGGTGCGTCCTACGCACCACCCTGCCGTATCACAACGGCGGTGCGCGGGGCGCACCCTACATCTGTTTTTTAGTACCTTGTCACGCCGCATTACGCAATGTTTCAAGGAGCGTTTCCAATTCGGCTGCCTTGGGTTTGACCAGCCAGAAGCGGTCAAGATACGCACTGAAGTCGTCCAGCAAGGTTTGTCCCCATGCACTGCCTGTCTCTGCGACAAATTCTTCGATCAGGTGGCGCAGGTAGTTGCGGTGTCCGTCCATCGCCTCGGTGCCGATGCGGTGAATATCGACCAGTTCGTGGTTATAGCGGTCGACAAACGTGTTGTCACTGTCGAGGATATAACTGAACCCGCCCGTCATGCCCGCGCCGAAGTTGAGGCCGGTGGGGCCGAGCACGACCAGTACGCCACCGGTCATGTATTCACAGCCGTGGTCGCCCACACCTTCCACCACGGCGAGTGCTCCGGAGTTGCGCACTGCGAAACGCTCGCCGGCCAGGCCCGCCGCGAACAACTTGCCGCCGGTGGCGCCATACAGGCAGGTATTGCCGATAATGGTGGTCTGGTTGCTCTTGAATGTGGCGTCATGCGCTGGATAGATGACGATTTTGCCACCCGCCATGCCTTTGCCCACATAGTCATTGGCGTCGCCTTCCAGCACCAGGTTCAGTCCGCCCGCATTCCACACACCAAAACTCTGGCCTGCCGACCCCGTCAGCCTGACGGTGATGGGCGCGTCGTCCATGCCTTTGTCGCCATAGCGCCGCGCAATCTCGCCGGACAGGCGTGCGCCGATGGAGCGGTGAATGTTGCGGACCGCGTAACTGAACGTGCCGCCGCGCTTGTGCGCAATGGCCTCCAGCGCATCCCCTACCATCTGTTCTGCCAGCTCACCCTTGTCGAAAGGCGCATTTTTTTCTGACTGGCAGTATTGCGGGCTGGATGCCGCTACGCCGCCGTTGGACAGGATGGGCGTTAGATCAAGTTTGCGCTGTTTGCTGGTTTCGCCTTCGATGATGCGCAGCAGGTCGGTGCGGCCGATGAGATCCGCCATGTTCTGCACGCCGAGCTTCGCCATCCATTCGCGTGTCTCGCGGGCGAGGAAGCGGAAATAGTTCATCACCATTTCCGGCAGGCCAATGAAGTGGGCCTGACGCAGCACGTCATTCTGGGTGGCTACGCCGGTGGCGCAATTATTGAGATGGCAAATGCGCAGGTATTTGCAGCCCAGCGCCACCATCGGGCCAGTGCCGAAGCCAAAGCTTTCGGCGCCGAGAATCGCCGCCTTGATCACGTCGAGGCCGGTTTTCAGGCCGCCATCGGTTTGCAGGCGCACCTTGGCGCGCAGATTATTGGCGCGCAGCACCTGATGGGCTTCGGTGAGTCCCAGTTCCCACGGGGAACCGGCGTATTTGATCGAGGTCAGCGGGCTCGCGCCAGTGCCGCCGTCATAACCGGAGATGGTGATCAGATCGGCATAGGCCTTGGCGACACCAGCGGCGATGGTGCCTACCCCCGCCTCTGCCACCAGCTTGACCGACACCAGTGCCTGAGGATTGACCTGCTTGAGATCGAAGATCAATTGCGCCAGATCCTCGATGGAGTAGATGTCGTGGTGCGGTGGCGGCGAGATCAGCGCCACACCGGGGCGCGCAAAACGCAGGCGGGCGATGAGGTCGTTGACCTTGTCGCCAGGCAACTGTCCGCCCTCACCGGGCTTGGCTCCCTGGGCTACCTTGATTTGCAGGACTTCGGCGTTCACCAGGTAGGACGGGGTTACGCCAAAGCGGCCCGAGGCAACCTGCTTGATCTTGGACATCTTCTCCGTGCCGTAACGCTTCGGGTCTTCGCCGCCTTCGCCTGAATTGGAGCGTCCGCCGAGGCGGTTCATGGCAATGGCCAGTGCCTCGTGTGCCTCCGGCGAAAGGGCGCCGAGCGACATGCCGGCGCTGTCGAAGCGTGGCAGGATGTCTTCTATCGATTCCACTTCATCAACCGGGATAGGCGCGGCATCGGGGTTCAATATCAGTAAATCGCGCAGAGCCAGCGCCGGACGCTCATTGACCAAGCGCGCGTATTCCAGATAGGTCTCGTAGTTGCCGGTTTTCACCGCTGACTGGAGGGTCTGAATCACATCCGGGTTGTAGGCGTGCTGTTCCCCGCCGTGGATATATTTGAGCAGTCCACCTTGCTGTATGGATTTGCGTGGCAGCCAGGCATCGTGCGCAAGCTGGCGCTGGTCGGCCTCCAGGTCGTCGAAGCCAGCGCCTTGCAGGCGGCTCACGGTGCCGGTGAGGCACAGGTTGACTACTTCGTCATGCAGTCCCACCGCCTCGAATAATTGAGCGCCGCGATAGCTGGTGATGGTGGAAATACCCATCTTGGAGATGATCTTGTACAGGCCCTTATTGATACCCTTGCGGTAATTCTCTGCCAGTTTGGCAGAGTCTTTTCCGACAATCTCGCCAGTGCGGATGAGGTCGTGGAGGCAATCATAGGCCAAATAGGGGTAAACCGCTGTTGCACCATAGCCTATCAGTACCGCTATCTGATGCGGGTCACGCGCGGTGGCGGTTTCCACCACGATGTTGCTGTCACAGCGCAGCCCTGCGCGGATCAGGCGATGATGTATCGCGCCGGTCGCCAGTAGGGCGTGGATAGGCAGCGTGTCTTTGGTGATGGCGCGATCCGACAGTACCAGCACTACCTTGCCCGCGCGCACGGCGGCCACTGCACGTTCGCAGATCGCCTCAATGGCATGGCGCAGATCCAGGTTTTGGGGGTAATTCAGGTTGATGCGCTCATGCGCATAATCCGGACCACCCAGCGCCAGCAACTGCTGGAATTTGCCGGTGGACAGCACTGGCGAATCCATTTGCAGGCGTGCTGCGTGCGCGGCAGTCTCCTCGAACATGTTCTTTTCGCGGCCCATGCAAGTCTCCAGCGACATCACGATTTGCTCACGCAGCGGGTCGATGGGTGGATTGGTGACCTGGGCGAACTGCTGGCGGAAGTAGTCGTAAAGTGAACGCGCTTGTTGTGATAGCACTGCCATTGGCGTGTCATCACCCATCGAGCCGATGGCCTCCTGGCCCGCCTCGGCGAGCACGCTCAGCACCTGGTCACGCTCCTCGAAGGTCACCTGGAACAACTTCTGATAGACCTGCAAAGTGGCCGCATCCATGGGTTCAACGCTGGAATCATCGCCATGCAGCGTTGAATCGAGATGCTGGACATGGTCTTTTAGCCACTGCCGGTAGGGGTGACGCTCCTTCAGGCGCTGGTCGATGTCCTCGGGCAGCAGCAGCTCTCCGGTGCTGGTGTCCACGGCAATCATCTGTCCGGGCTTCAGGCGTCCCTTGCTGACCACATCGGCCGACAGGTAGTCATACACGCCAATCTCCGAGGCCAGGGTGATATGCCGGTCGCGCGTGATGACATAGCGCGCCGGGCGCAGGCCGTTGCGGTCCATGGCGCAGGCCGCGTAACGGCCATCGGTCATCACGATGCCCGCCGGGCCATCCCAAGGCTCCATGTGCATGGAATTGTATTCGTAAAAGGCGCGTAGATCGGGGTCCATACTCTCGATGTTTTGCCAGGCTGGCGGCACCAGCAGGCGCATGGCGCGGAACAGATCCATGTTGCCGGCAAGCAGCACCTCCAGCATGTTGTCGAGGCTCATTGAGTCGGAGCCGTTTGTCGATACCAGCGGCTGGATGCTCTCCATGTCCGGGATCAGCGGCGTTGCAAACTTGCTGCCGCGCGCCAGTGCCCAATTACGGTTGCCCTGCACGGTGTTGATCTCGCCGTTGTGGGCAAGAAAGCGGAACGGCTGGGCCAGACGCCATTCCGGCCAGGTATTGGTGGAAAAGCGTTGATGGTATACGCACAGCGCGGAGGCAAAGCGCTCGTCATTCAGGTCCAGATAAAAGACCGGCATGTTGGCCGGCATCACCAGACCTTTATAGGAAATCACATTTGCGGCCAGGCTGGTGACGTAAAAAGTCTTGTCCCGCGCCTCAATCGCCTTTTCGGCGCGGCGGCGCGCGATGAAAAGGTGACGATCAAATGTGGCGTCATCCATGGAGTCCGCAGCATTGACGAACACCTGTTCGATGACGGGCAGGCTCTTCAGCGCCTCTTCTCCACAGGCCACGGGATTGACGGGCACAGGGCGCCAGCCCGCCACTTTCAGCCCTTGGACGCTCAATTCAGACTCAAGTTGATGGCGCGCCTGGTCGGCAAGGGCGTGGTCACGGTTCAGAAATACCACACCCACAGCATAGCGCGGCGTCAGTTTGAAGCCCTGCTCTTCGGCAATCGCCTCCAGGAAAGCGGCGGGCTTTTTGAATAGCAGGCCGCAGCCATCGCCGCTCTTGCCGTCGGCGGCAACCGCGCCACGGTGGGTCAGGCAGGCCAGCGAGCTGATGGCGGTCTGCACCAGCCAATGGCTGGGCACGCCATCCATCTGTGCCATCAGGCCGAAGCCGCAGTTGTCTTTTTCAAAAGATGGACGGTACAGGCCGGGGTTTGTGTTGTCTCTATTATTCACTTTGATAGGCATTCAGTTCTGGATCGTGAGTTAGCTGTCCCCTGCCCCCGTGATCACCATGAATCCCCGTTAATCCCCGTGAAGGGGACAATGGGGGACAATGGGTGCGATGAGGGGGTAATGCAAAATCGCAGGGGAAATGACTCTGAGTATACTAGCGCGCGGCGCTTGGTTCAATGCGGGTGTGATGGTCAGGCAGTGCCGTCTCATTAAAAATTGCTTGACACCGAGGTTGATAAATTGGTTTGGTCGCTGAGGCTATTGTCAACAACAAGTTTCTTTGAGAACCTGTTTACGATCTCGCTGAAGGGCGCATCGCGGCGTTACAAAGTGTCCTCATACCCAAAGGGCACCACGAAATGCTCACATACTCCGTGTATGCTCCGCTTTTTCGGTCACTTTTGCCTCATTGTGCCCTTTACGGGTATGCGCTGCATCCCTTGATCGAGATCGTGAACAGGTTCTGAGGGCTTCAGCAATGATAATGCGAGGAGGCCAGAGACGGGTGTCGAGTTTTAGGTGTGGTGAAATGTCAGAATCTCGTTTTTTCGCTTCGCTCAGCTCAGGTTATTGCCGCTGGTGGCAGTCTCCTGACAAATGGCCGTTTACAAATTTTATAGAAACGGTCATGTAGCGTTCAGGATTGTCTTTTTTTGAATTCAACGCCCTCGTGTTCCAGCAGCCATGCTTTACGGTCCAGCCCTCCGGCATATCCAGTCAAGGTTCCATTTTCGCCAATAACGCGATGGCAAGGCACAATGATTCCGATTGGATTCCTGCCGTTGGCCGCCCCTACTGCGCGAGCAGCTTTGCGGTTATTCACCATGTCAGCAATATCACGATAAGAAACGACGTGACCAAAGGGTATTTGTAGTAAACAAGCCCAGATAGATCGTTGAAACAAGGTGCCCTGTTGATCGAGAGGTAAATCAAACATTTTTCTTTTTCCAGAAAAATATTCGTTTAGTTGTTGCTTGCATAGAGTGGTTAGTTCGTTGGTGTGGACCATGTTGGTTTTTGACGCGGGAAAAACAACTTTAGTGATCCCTTGCGGGGATGCTTGGATTTCTATAACGCCTACAGGAGTACTCATATAATCGGTATACATCAAAGTTGACTCCATAGTTGCAGCGTTAAATAACTTCGCCAGGGGGAGGCTAAATCAGGATTGAAATTATGTTCTGATTTCCCAACGGCTTTCTTGACGCCAAGATCACCGCCAAGATAAATATCCGGGTCACTTAATCCTCGTAGCTGTGCATAGTCGACAGTCCAAGCCCCTATCCCTTTCAACTTCAACCATTGTTGAGGATCGTCAGGATCATCATGATTAATGTAGTGCTGAGCGAGATTGCGCAATGTTTGTTTGCGTGATTCGGGTATTCTTAAAAAATCCAACCCATTTTCTGCTATGGCCTGAGGAAGCGGAAACAATTGATATGTTTCGGTTGATTGACCTAGTGCATCAACCAAGGTCGCGACCAGGTTGCGTGCTGCAGAAACGGAAATTTGTTGTCCCAGAATAGCCCTTATTCCAGCTTCAAACATATTCCATGTGCCGGGGAGGCGTATCCCTGTTTTGACTAAGCTGGCAGCACCAAAGTATTGCTGTAAATCCTGTTCGACCGCCTGGATGTCAACGTCCAGATCCAAAAGGCGACGAATGTTATTAACGATGGGTTTTAAATGCGTAACATCATCCAATTCGATTTCGACATCGAATCTATTTTCGTGCCCAACATGCCGGGCTGTAAAGCTTCCAATGCAGCCCAGCCACTCGAAGGTTCGTCCATACCTTTGTTCATCACACCATTCAAGATTTGAAATAGCTCTCGCCATAAAAAAATTATGCATATAAGACCAGTCATAAGGTGGCCTATAATACAGTTGGAGTTGTAAATTTTCCGATTTTGTCCATCCTGATTTTCGTATTTGTGAAGGCGTCAAACAAAGTTGTGATTGAAAGCAGTCATTGAATCGGCGAACACTATTAAAGCCGCTGGCCAAGGCAATTTCAGTGATGGATAATTTTGTTTGATGTAGCAATTGTTTGGCAAATAAACATTGCTGATAAAGTGCATATGCTTTGGGTGAAATGCCAAGGTATTTTTTGAATAATTGTCGTAGATACCGATCACTAACACCCAGCCTTTCAGATAACATAGGCAAAGAGTCATCTTGTAAAGCACCTTTACCGATCAGCCTGATGGCTCTATCCAATGTGGTATTGATGCCTTTCCATGCAGGTGAACCCGGCGCGCTATCGGGCCTGCAACGTAAGCAAGGCCGATAGCCCGCATTAGCGGCCTCTATGGCGGTGGAAAAATACAGGACATTTTCTTCTTTGGGTGTCGTTGCTGGACAGATAGGGCGGCAATAGATTCCCGTGGTTTTGACGGCAGTAAAAAATTTACCATCAAAACGCGGATCTCGAGATAATCTGGCTTTGTGGCAAATTTTGGGGTTCAGCATCTACATTCCAGTTTCGTTGTGGCTGGAATAACTATAACGTATGAATCTATAAGTGCTAGCCAGAATCGGAACTAAACCATGGTGGGGGCATTTAAGTTTGGTAAAACCAGCGAGGAGGCCGGGTTGAGCGTTTTTTGCGAAACTCGGGATAATCCTAAAAACGGCCACTGGACCCCATGAGTTTGGATTGCCCCTGAAATGGCCGCCTATCGCCGCAATTTCATTCCTGGGGACGTTATTTTTTGGGGTGACGCTCGCTGGGTCGTGCGTCGCGGTTATTGATCGAACGTATCTACGATATACGCGTCGCGTTTGTTTCGGCGCGGGTTGAATGTCTCTTTGAAATCAGCGCTATTGTGGCGTTGCCCGTATCGTCCCTTGTTTTCTCGAAATTCCAAGCCTTCGTTTCCGGAATTATCAACGCACAATCCCGACACCGACACCGACACCGATTCTGAATCGGGATGCATCGGCATTGCGGAGCGGCCAGAGGTGGATTCTGTCCGTCTGTACAAACGGGTAGTGATATGTGCTATCACCCACGCGGCCTTCCTTAATCTCCTCCACCATCCCCATCACGGTGATCTCGCGTTTGGGGGCGTATATCAGCGGTTCGAGGTATTCAGCCCGCCGCACCAGAAAGCGTCCGATGGGCGCCTTGGCGGTTTCGGGCCGCTGGCTGGAATCGAGGGGATAGCCGAGCACAGTCAGCTCGGTATAGTCGTTCATGTTGTGGTTGTCTACTATTACCCCTCCCCATAATACAGAGGCTTTCGGTGCAATATTACTTTGCGATACTTGCTGCGGGATGAGGCTGCGGTCCACCATCACCAGTTTCTCCTCAGAGAAGGGCCGATTACTGGCGCAGCCGCTTACCATCACCACCATCAACAAACTGAACAAGCTTGATCTATTCATCGTTCGAACCTATTACCCATGCCGCGAAACATGTTTAACCATATCATGATTATGTTTTTTTTGAATCTGATCAAATAAGCGCAAACCAAGGATTTATTGTTAATCAGGTAACTCTACTTTTGGGTGGACCCACTCATCGCACCAAATTGATAAAGAGGCAATGGTTTGTGATCGAAGTTGGTGCGTAAGCGCCATTCTGAAGCCGGCGATATTTTATGGTGCGCTAATTATATCTTTATATATTAATAACGTAATGTTAATTTACCGAGGTTGGCACGCGACTTGCACTGCATTAGTGCATGTGCATTTATTAGCGTGTGATCCAGTCCGGTGCGAGCATAGTGCCGGTAATCAGAGGTGTAAAGGATGAATTTTCAGGATTTCAAACAGGCAGGGCATTGGCCCACGCTGTTGGCAGCATTTTTGTATTTTGATATCAGCTTCATGGTATGGGTAGTGCTGGGGCCGTTGTCGCTGTATATCACCCAGGAGCTGGGCATTCCCATTGAGGAGAAATTCACGATTGTTGCTGTGCCTATCCTGGCGGGCGCGCTGTTGCGCGTGCCGATGGGGATGCTGGCGGATCACATCGGTCCGAAACGCGCGGGGCAGTTGGGGCAGCTTATTATCATGGTAGGGTTGACCTATGCCTGGATAAATGGATTGCATAGCAAGCTGGAGGTGGAGCTGTTCGGGGTGATTCTCGGATTTGCAGGTGCGAGCTTTGCGGTGGCGCTGCCACAGGCCAGCCGCTGGTATCCGCCAAATTACCAAGGACTCGTGCTGGGTATCACCGGGGCGGGCAATATGGGTGTGGTACTTGACTCCATGATCGTGCCGTCGCTGGCGGAAAATTTTGGCTGGCAGTCGGTGTTCGGTTTTCTGTTGATCCCTGTCGTGCTGGTCTTCCTGCTTTATAGCTGGATGGCCAAGGATGCGCCGCATCAACCCACCCCGGTGACGCTGGCGAACTATTCCACAGTGCTCAAGGATGCCGATACTTGGTGGTTCATGTTCTTCTATTCGATTACCTTTGGTGGTTTCGTGGGCCTGGGCACTGCGCTGCCGCTGTACTTTACTACGTGGTATCACACCTCCGGCGTGGCGGCGGGCATGATGGTGGCTCTGGTGGTGTTCGCAGGTTCGTTATTCCGCCCGGTGGGGGGGTGGCTGGCGGACCGCGTGGGTGGCATCAAGACGCTACAGGTGCTGTTTGTGGTTGTGGCGCTTTCGTATTTGAGTATTTCCTTGATGCCGGAAGGTCCTGCGCCTGCCGCAGGCGCGGTGGCGAATGCCAAGGTGAGTGGCTGGGGGCTGTTCGAGTTGCCCGCTGTAGCTTGGGGCGCAGTGGCCATCTTCTTTGTCGGCGCGATGGCGTTGGGCATGGGCAATGGCTCCGTGTTTCAGCTCGTGCCGCAGCGCTTCCGCCATGAAATGGGTGTGATTACCGGCTTGGTGGGCGCGGCAGGTGGCGTGGGCGGATTCTTTCTCGCCAAGGCACTGGGCTGGTCCAAGGGTATGACGGGTGACTTCGCTGCTGGTTTCTGGGTATTCGCCGGGTTGGCCTTGGTTGGCGTGGTTGGCCTGATACGCGTCAAAACCCGCTGGCGTACTACCTGGGGCGCGGCGTCGGGGGCGAGGGTCTGAAAAAGGGGGTTGGTTTGTGGCGCGCCTGATAGAAGGGCGTGCCACATCAACCTGCAGCCCAACTTACCGCGTTTTATTTTTTGGCATTCAGTTAATCACGGCTTGCCTTTCAGTGCTGCCAGCACCTTATCCAGTACCTTGGCCGTTACTTTGTCTTGGCGTTCAATCTTGCTGATATATGCT
>CAMTYI010000133.1:0-4482 GCA_947085925.1 uncultured Gammaproteobacteria bacterium | reverse complement strand
CATTTTCGAAGGTGACGAAGTTCATCACCAGCCAGCCGTTGGCTTTAAGGCGTGACAGGATCAGGCAGATCAGCTCGTTCAGCTCACCACCGGAACCACCGATGAAAACAGCATCGGGATCGGGCCACTGCTCCATCCCCTGTGGTGCCTTGCCATGGGTGAGTGAATAGTTGTGGATGCCGAGGTTGCGGCAGTTGTCGCTGGCGATGGCAAAGTCATCGCTGTTTTTTTCGATGGCATAGACATAACCCTCCGCGCACAATCTGGCCGCCTCCAGTCCGACCGATCCAGAACCGGCGCCAATATCCCAAACGATGCTGTCACTGCGCAGTTGCATGCGCGCCAGTGATACGGCGCGCACTTCACGTTTGGTGATCAGCCCCTTGTCGGGGTAGCGCTGGCGAAAACGTTCATCGGCCAAGCCAAACAGCACCTCGTTTTTTGCCGCTGTAGCACGCCACCATAGCACCACGTTGGGTTCGGCAAAACGCATCAGCGCGGCATCGGCTATGGCGCAGTCGGCGACGATGCGCTCATCAGCCTGCAACAGATGTTCGGCCACTGCCATGCGGAAATCACCATCCAGACCTTCGGCCAGCAACATGCGGGCGATACGGTCAGGTGTGTTGGCGGGGCTGGTGAAGATCGCTAGCCGGTCGTGCTGTTGTACGGCGTGCAGCACGGGGTAAAGCCCATGTTCGCGGCCAGCCCCTTGTTGCCACTCACCCGCATCGCGGCTATGCACTGAACAGATCTTCATCTCCTGCCAGGGGATGCCGAGGCGGGTGCAGGCCAGTTGTATCGTCGAAACATTGGGCAGCACTTCACACGCTTCGATACAGAGCCGTGATTGCAGAAATGGTGCGATGCCGTGGCAGAGCGGATCACCAGTGGCCAGCACCACCACACGCTTATCTTCTGCCAGCGCGGCGCGTATCCACTCTGGCACTTGTGTCAGATGGCCGGTCAGATCGCGCTGCTCGGCATGGGCAGCAAAATAGTTTTCAAAGAGTTGCAGGGTGCGCGTACCACCGATGACAAGATCGGCCTCTGCGATATATGCCAGCGCACGTGGCGTGAGGCTGGCGCTGCCATCATCGAGTACGCCGATGATGCGGCAGGGCTGAACGAGACAATCGCCTGCGGTCATGAAAATATTTTCACTCATACATTTCCTTCGGCTTCGGCAATCTTGTTGCCGTCAAAATCACAGACCAATACTTTTAAACTGAACTGGCGCGGATAACGCCCGGCAATGGTGGCGACAACACGCCGCGCCAGTGCGTAGTGAAAGGCACCGCTCAAGCCCAGCGCCTCTAATACTTCGCTGGCGTAACGCGCCGTTTCGTTATTGCGGATGTCGTTGCAGATCGACTCATCCACGCCCAGATCGGCCGCGATATCGGCCAACAGGGCGGTATCGACTTCGGCGCGTCCGGCATGGGTGATGGTCTCACCCTGCGCTATCTTGGTAAGTTTGCCGACCATGCCGCCGATCACAACATGGGGGGTCTTCGCTTTGACCACGGTATCCAGTGCGTAACGGAGGAAGTCACCCATCTGTACAAAACAGGCGGTGGCCAGGTGTGGCAACTCCCGCATCACAAATTTTTCAGTGCGGCCACCGGTGGTGAGCACCACGGTCTCTTGCCCTTGTGCCGCAGCGACCTCTATTCCCTGAATGACACTGGCGCGGAAGGCGGCGGTGGAGTAAGGGCGCACGATACCGGTGGTGCCGAGGATGGAGATGCCGCCGATGATGCCGAGCCGTGCGCTCTGTGTCTTCTTGGCCATCTCTTCGCCACCGGGCACGGAGATAGTCACCTCCAGCCCCTGCTGCTCCAGCAGTACGCCAGCAGCAGCGCGCACATTCTCAGTGATGTTGCGGCGTGGCACCGGATTGATTGCCGGGCCACCGACTTCAAGTCCAAGTCCCCGCATGGTGATAAGACCAACACCGGCGCCGCCCTTGAGCACTACTGCGTCGGGTGAAGAGGTGAGCAGGCAAACATCGGCAGTGAGATGGGCGCCGTGAGTACAGTCCGGGTCATCACCCGCATCCTTGATGATCACTGCATGGGCACAGTGACCATCGACTCGTCCTTCGGTGACTGAAAAAATGACCTGCTGACCGTTGGGCAGCAGGCACTCCACACTTTCGGGAACCTGGCCCTGCACCAGGCCGAGCGTGGCCGCGCGGGCCGCCGCCGCTGCGCAGGCGCCGGTGGTAAAACCGGTGCGTGTCCCTTTGGGTTTTTTCTCCATCACGGCGGCACGGCTCTCTGGATTATCCCTGTGGCGACGATGAGGACTGTTGCGCCTCGGCCAGCGCCAGCAGTGCATGGATCGCGGCGACCACCAGCGTCGAGCCACCCTTGCGGCCATGGGTGATGATCCAGGGGATCTCTTGCAGTTCGCTGACGATCTCCTTCGATTCAGCGGCAGAGACAAACCCCACCGGCATACCGATGATCAGCGCCGGGCGCGCCTGCTCTTCATTGATCAGACGCACAACCTCCAGCAGCGCAGTAGGCGCATTACCGATGGCGACGATGGCGCCGTCGAGCAGCCCCTGCCGCTGCGCCTTGCGCATCGCCTGCACGGCACGGGTGCTGTTGACGGCGCGCGCCTCTTCGATCACATCCTGGTCGCTGATGAATTGATGCAGCTCAACACCAAAATGGGAGAGGCGTGGCCGCGATACGCCAACGCAGATCATCTCGACATCGGCGACGATCGGCTTGCCGTTGAGGATGGCGGCGACGCCAGCCTTAATGGCATCTGGATGAAACTGCGTCAGGCCGTTGAACTCGAAGTCCGCCGTGGCGTGAATCATGCGCCGCACGAGGGGCCATTGGTCAGCGCTGTAATTATGTTCACCAACTTCCCGATCGACGATGGCGAAGGAGTCGTGTTCGATCTGTTGCCCCGCCTGGGTCAACTGCTCGGTAATCGTGTTGATATTGCCCATTTGTCTCTTATCTCAATCTTATGGTCAATGCTATTAACTTCAACGATGCGCTATCAAATGTACGAGTGCATGGATGCACGAGGTAGAGCATTGCGCCCTTCACGGGTGCAACGCAGGAGCAGTTGCCGAGGGTGGGCACGCTTTTGTGCCCACCAAGCGTGCGCAGCACACTACCTGTTTTTCAAAGGAGTGCCTAACGGCACACTTGGTGGGTTACGGCGCAAAAAACGCGCCTAACCCACCCTACATTTTACTGTGAGGATGGTCATGATCATGGTGGCAGTGCTCATGCTCATGCTCATGCTCATCATGATGGTGTTCGCCAGGGTCATCGTGATGGTGATGCCCATGATCACTCTCCTCGGCGAGGAGGCGATATTGACAACCATCACACTCCATCATGGTTTTCTCACCGCTACTCTCTTCGCCACGCGCTTCACGCACACGGCTGTTGAGTGTCTCGTAGATCTCTTTTTCAAAACCAAAATAGTCGCCATGTGCGATGGCCAGTTGCGGATACTGCGCCTGCAAGCGCGCCACTTGCCGTTTGATGCGTTCGATCAAGGTGCCGGTAAAGAGGTAGTAGGGCAACACGACGATCTGGGTCATACCCAGTTTGGCATGACGTTGCACCACGCTCTCAAGGCGTGGATGGGTGATGCCGGTAAAGGCGATATCGACCAGTTCGTGGTCGCTCTCTTCAAAGAGCCAGCGTGCCATCTTGGCCACTTCGCCATTGGCGATCCGGTCGGAGGAGCCGCGCCCCAGCAGGATGACGCCAGTAGTCTTCGGATCGGGCATATCCAACTTGGCCAGCACTTTGCGCAGGTTGCGCTTGAGGATAGTGAGTATCTGATCGGTCGCGCCGAGGTGACGGGCGTAGATGAATTCAATTTCGGGATGACGTTGGCGTGCCTTGTCGATGTGGTGCGGAATCTCCATCTTGACGTGGCCCGCTGCATTCAAGATCAGCGGAATGACAATGACCTGTTTCGAATCGTTGGCCGCTGTGTCGAGCCCCTTATCGAGCAGCACATCGGAAAATTCGATGAAGCAGGTTTCGATACGCCACTGCGGATTCTTCTTGGCCCACTGCGCCGCGAACTCATCAATCTCGACATTGCCGGGTGTGTGACGTGAGCCGTGGCCGACTAACAGGATGGTGCTCTTCATGGTTCGTTACCTGATTCGTTAATGGCAGGGTTTTCCGCTTTACGAAAGCGATGGGTAAATGTTTTGTCGTAGAGTTTTGACTTCTTCAGATCCGGCCAGTGGCGCGCCCCCAGCGCCGGACTGACGATGATCATCGCCTGGCTGGTGACCTTTTCGGCGATGCACCTGTCGCGGATGTCGCGCAACGTACCGCGCACGATCTTCTCCTCATCGGGCCAGCTCGCCTTCTGTACTACCAGCACCGGCGCATCTTCACTCCAGCCTGCCGCCAGCAGTTCGCTCTGAACTTTTTTTAGCAGGGTGATGGAGAGAAAGATGCAGAGTGTGGAGTGGTGTTG
>CAMTYI010000132.1:0-32547 GCA_947085925.1 uncultured Gammaproteobacteria bacterium | reverse complement strand
GTGGTATTCGCAACCAAAGGGCCTCACAGTCGCAGGGTTGTAAGCGTTATTCCTGATTAAAAAGCGGCTTGGTACAGCGCTCTGCAAAAAGCCCCGTCCTAGCACGGGGTTTTTTGTTGCACAGATTGATATCCTCGCGATTTGCCGCCACTATAAGCAAAGCCCCTGAAATACCTGCCACTACACGCCTATCCAGCGCAGCCAACGAGTAATGGCCCCCTGCATCAGGGCAAAATCAGACAACACCCAGAGATTCCAAAATATGAAATTTATCGATGAAGCAACTATCCAGGTTTTGGGCGGTGATGGCGGCAGCGGCTGTGTAGGCTTCCGTCGCGAGAAGTTTATCCCTTTCGGCGGCCCGGATGGCGGCGATGGTGGTGATGGCGGCAGCGTCTACCTGGTCGTAAATTCCGGATTGAACACCCTGGCGGATTTCCGTTTCACTCGCCAATTTCGCGCCGAATCCGGCCAAAGGGGCATGGGCAGCGACTGTAGAGGCAAAGGTGGCGATGATTTATATGTCCCGGTGCCCGTGGGTACGGTGGTAATTGACGCTGACACCGAGGAGGTGATGGGCGATCTCACAGTGGACGGGCAGACTTTGCTGGTGGCAAAAGGCGGCTGGCACGGCTTGGGCAATAGCCGCTTCAAGAGCAGCACTAACCGCACTCCACGGCAGTTCACACCTGGTACACCGGGTGACGAGCGCAACCTGCGTCTGGAGCTGAAGCTGCTTGCCGATGTGGGCCTGTTGGGCATGCCCAACGCCGGTAAATCGACCTTGATCCGCGCCATTTCAGCGGCTCGCCCCAAGGTGGCGGATTATCCGTTTACCACGCTCCACCCCAACCTTGGCGTGGTCAGCGTGGAGCCGCACCGCAGTTTTGTGGTGGCTGACATCCCAGGTCTGATCGAGGGCGCCGCAGAAGGTGCGGGGCTGGGTATTCAATTTCTCAAACACCTGTCGCGCACGTCCCTGCTGCTGCATCTGGTGGATATCGCACCGTTCGGCGACACCTCCGACCCCGTGGAGGATGTGCGCAAACTGGAAGGCGAGCTGCAAAAATTCAGTGCCGACCTCGCCGCCCGCGAGCGCTGGCTGGTGTTGAACAAGGTCGATCTTGTGCCCGATGATGAGCGCGAAGAGCGCTGTCAGGCGATTATTGAAGGCTTGGGATGGACAGGGCGCGTATTCCGCATATCCGCCATCAACGGTCTTGGGACGCGCGAATTGACCTTTGCGTTAATGGAACATCTGGAAGAAAAACAGCGGCAAGCCATGACTGAGACCCCACTGGAGCAGGCACTAACCACTCCGACGGGCGAAACCCCCGCCTAACGCTGCCTCACTCGTCATGGCGTGGAATACAAAACCATTGAACCTTGGAAAATTAACGCGCAAACTGGCATACATATAATATGCCGCTATAGGGGCTGGTGGGACAGCGCGCTATCCACCTGATAGATGCCGCGCAACTAGACAGATAGCACTGCCATGCAACTCACCTTATACACCGATTACTCTCTGCGGACGCTCCTTTACCTCGGCATACACAAAGACAAGAAAGCGACCATCAGTGAAATAGCGGATTATTTCAAAATCTCGCGTAATCATCTGGTCAAGGTGGTACATAACCTCGCCAACCGTGGTTACATTCATACCGTGCGCGGCAAGGGCGGGGGAATGTATTTGGCGCGCTCGCCTGAAGAGATCAACATCGGCGATGTCATCCGGCATACCGAACCGAACTTCCACGTTGTCGAGTGCTACAACACCCAGACCAGCCATTGCCCGATCGTCAAAACGTGCGGCTTGATAGGCGTACTGAATAGCGCCTTAACCAGCTTCTTCTCGGTTGTAAGCCAATATACCCTGGCGGATCTTCTGAAAAAACAGAATGTCATCAGCGCTCCGCTCCAGATCATACCGTCTCCCTCACGCACGGCGGCACATCGCGTCATAAAAATAAAGCGAGCAAAAAGCGTTGCCCGCCAAAGACAGAAAAGCTGATGCTGGATTAATCCTAAAAAAAGCTATTGAACCGCAATGAACGCAGAGGACGCAAAGAAATTCAGGGGGTTAGCGCAACAAGCACACCCACCCAGCGTGGTGACTTGACACACTTCGCCAAGGTCTTGTTTTTCCTCCGCGCGCTCTGCGGTGAATTGCCGTTTTTAGGTTAATTCTACAATGAGCCACACTCCAGAAGGGTAGGGAGAATACGACAAAGTAGAACGAACCCCTCAAACCATCAAATTTCGTAATCAACCAGACGCCGCTCCAAGCGCACCGCTATCACAAACTCCTTGACCTCTTCGTGCAGCGGATGGCTTTGATACACATCCAGCGCCGCCCTGCTCGCGAACTCGGAGTAGAGCGCGACATCATATGACGCATCTTCCTTGCTGAAATCCATTCCAACCTCAAGGCGCAACATGCCGGGGATCCGGCCGTTAAGCGCCTCCAAACGCCGCTTTATTTCCAGGGCATTCTCCACCGCACTACGGCCTTCGGCGGTTTCTTTCAGTTTCCACAACACAATGTGTTTAATCATACCCTTCTCCGCTCTCGACTATCCTCACCCGCTGCGTCACCCCGCACAACAATTGGTAAGGAATGGTTGAGGCACAACGCGCCACCTCTTCCACCGGCAAGCCTTGCCCCCACAACGTCACCGGATCACCAATCTGCGCGCAAGGTTGACTGCTCAAGTCGACAGTGACCATATCCATCGACACGCGCCCGATCAGCGGCACCCGCTTACCATTGACCAGCACCGACGTACCCGGCGCGGCGTGGCGCGGGTAGCCGTCGCCGTAGCCAATCGCAACGACGCCTACCGGCATGTCCTGCGGGCACACCCAGGATGCCGCATAACCAATCGCATCACCCTTCTTGAAGCGATTGACGGAGATAAGTTTGGATGTGAGCGTCATCACTGGCTTGAGATCGCCTACCGCCGCGCCATCAACGAAAGGTGACGCTCCGTACAGCATGATACCGGGGCGCACCCACTCGGCATGGGTCTGCGGCCAGCCGAGGATCCCTGCCGAATTGGCGATACCCCGCTCGCCTTCCATGCCGGAGATTGCGGCATGGAAGCATTCCAACTGAGTCAATGTTTGCGTGCTATAACGGTCATCGGCACTGGCAAGATGGGTCATGAGACGGATCGGATTAGCCACCCAGCGGCATGCCTTGAGGCGCCTCCAGGCATCCTGCGCCTTTCCCGGGGCAAAGCCCAGCCGGTGCATGCCGGAATCGATCTTGAGCCAAGTGGGGATGGGTGTCGATAAGGGATGCGCTTCGAGAATATCGAGCTGCGCGGCATGATGTATCACCACGCCCAGCCGATAACGCTGGATAAGCGCCAACTCCTGCGCCTCAAAAAAACCTTCCAGCAGAGTAATCGGGGTCTCGATACCTGCCTCGCGCAGCACGATGGCCTCATCAATGCCTGCCACGCCAAAGGCATCGGCGCTGGCCAGCGCGCGCGCCACGCGTGCCATACCATGCCCGTAGCCGTTGGCCTTGATGATGGCCATCACATGGCATCCCGGCGCAGCCTCGCGCACACGTTGCAGATTGTGCCGCAACGCGTCAAGGTCGATCAGTGCTGCGGCTGCACGCGCCATTTACTCGCCGTCGTTATAACGGTTGGATATGAAGTTTTCAAATCGTGTGTATTGCCCGAGGAAGGTCAGCCGCGTAGTGCCGATAGGACCGTTACGCTGCTTGGCGATGATGATTTCTGCCGTGCCTTTATCCTGGCTGTCTTGGTTATAAACTTCGTCACGGTAAATGAACACGATCAAATCCGCATCCTGCTCGATAGCGCCGGATTCGCGCAGATCGGACATCACCGGGCGCTTATTGGGACGCTGCTCCAGGCTGCGGTTGAGCTGTGACAGCGCGACGACCGGGACACTCAACTCCTTGGCCAGCGACTTGAGAGAGCGCGAAATTTCCGAGATCTCGGTGGCGCGGTTTTCCTTGTTGCCCAACACCTGCATCAACTGCAAGTAGTCGATAACGATCATGCCCAGGCCGTGCTCTCGCGCCAGACGACGCGCGCGCGCGCGCAGATCGGTGGGTGTCAGCGCCGGTGTATCGTCGATAAACAGCGGCGCTTCGGCAAGTATCCCTACCGCCGAGGTAACGCGCGGCCAGTCGTCGTCATCAAGCTTGCCGGTGCGCAACTTGTGCTGATCGATGCGCCCCAGTGACGACATCATACGCATCGCCAACTGCTCGCCGGGCATTTCCATGCTGAACACCGCCACCGGCAGGCCGGTCTTGATCGCGGCATGCTCCGCCAGGTTCATCGCAAACGTGGTTTTTCCCATCGACGGGCGGCCAGCGACGATAACAAGATCCGAGCGCTGCAGGCCGGAAGTCATCTCATCAAAGTCGCTAAATCCGGTGGGTATACCGGTGATCGGGTTGTCCTGCTGGAACAGGGTGTCGATACGATCCACCGCCTTGACCAGTAAATCCTTGATCGAAGTAAAGCCGCGCTTACCACGCGCACCCCGCTCGGCGATTTCAAACACCAGTTTTTCGGCATTATCCAGCAATTCGGGGCTATCCCGTCCCTCTGCCGCATACGCACTGTTGGCGATTTCCGTACCGACGCGGATTAACTGACGAAATACCGAACGCTCGCGCACAATGGCGGCATAGGCTTTGATATTGGCGGCGGTGGGGGTGTTCTTGGCGAGCATGCCAAGATAGGCCAAGCCGCCAGCATTCTCCAACTCGCTAATGGCCTCAAGCCGTTCGGAGAGAGTGATTACATCGAAAGGAGTGTTGCGACTGGAGAGATCGACGATAGCGCGAAAAATCAGGCGATGATCTCGACGATAAAAATCCTCCTCGACCACCATGTCAGCCACCTGATCCCAGGCGCTGTTCTCCAGCATCAGGCCGCCGATGACGGCCTGTTCTGCCTCAATCGAATTCGGCGGAACCTTCAGCGCCTCAGTCGCCGCATCGGGAGATCTTGTTGCGAAGGCTGAGTCGTGCATATTTCAGGAAAAAGATACCGGGGACCAATATCAGCTCGAAACCGCCTTTACTGATCCCCAGCCTCTGATTACGCCTCAGACGCCACGACAATTTTCAACTGCGCGTTAACATCCGGGTGCAGGTGAATCTCGACAGTATATTCACCCACCTGGCGCAATGCTCCGGCGGGAAGCCGCACTTCATGCTTCTCAACGGCAACACCGGCGGCGGTTACCGCCTCGGCGATATCGCGCGTACCCACGGAGCCAAACAGCCTGCCTCCCTCACCCGCTTGGCTGCGAACCGTCACAACCTTGTCAACCAGCGCTGCGGCACGCGCCTGAGCAGATGCCAGCAGCTCGGCTGCGGCCTTTTCCAGCTCGGCACGGCGTGCTTCATATTTGGCACGATTCTCAGGGGTAGCAACTGCTGCCTTGCCACGCGGGATCAGGTAATTCCGGCCATAGCCGGGCTTGACTGACACCACTTCGCCCAAAACACCCAAATTCTGAACTTTCTCAAGAAGAATCAAATCCATCTCACAATACCTCACTCATGCAGTGATAATAAAAACTGTTCAACCTTCAGCGGGCGGCTTCCGGTTAACGCCAAAATAAGATCGGATATTCAACCAATTGTCGGCTAACCCTACCCCGGCCAATGCCACTGCGACAAAAGGCAGCAGAATCGCCATCAAGGTATAAAGGGTCATCAACCACACCGGGTTTGCCTTGGCAGCCGCGACCACGCCATGCGCCACCGCCAACCCTTGCAACATATACACCCCGGTCAGCACCACCAGCAGGTCTTTCGCGGCATCACCGATACTGCCCGAAACAAACAGGCCCGCACCAAGCACAATCAAGGCCGGATAGGCCAGGCGATTTCCCAGGTGGAGAGCGTAAAACTCACTCCCGAAACCACCCGGATTGTAGAGCAATGCCTGCCACCAGCGTGCGATTAACAAACTGAATAACAGGGTCAACACCTGCGCCCCAGCCAATATGCCGGTCATACGCGACAGCACAGCGCCCAGCACCTGCCGCACCTGATCAGCACCGCCCATCCCCGCCTGCTGCATTGCAGGAAGCATCACGGCCTCAAACATCTTACCCCACCACGCCGCAGGATCAGGCAGCGCAGCGTAAACTGCGAGAACGATCAGCCCCCCCAGCAGCGCTGACGCCTGAAAAGCCAGCGCCAGGGAAATGGTGGCTCGCAATGCCAGCGCCAACAGCCACGCCGGAAGCCAAATCACCGCCGCAAACACCAAACCCGGCGCCGGATTTCCCAGCATCACCAAGGTAAGCGCCGACACACCTAGCGCCGCCCCGATAACGACAAAAATACCTTCTCGCACACCGAGACGCAACGTCACCAAGGCAATCACGGCGCCGCTCACAACGGTCATCAAGGGCTGCGCAATTGGCAACAACAGGGAGAAGATGCCAAACAGCGCTGCCACCAGCATCGCCTGGATACGACCACGCATAACAAATGCGGCAAACTTTTGCATCAAACCACGCCCGCGCTTATATCAAACCACACCAGGGCTACGGTCCTCATCTTTGCCAACACAGCCAAAAAAAAGCGCAGATACTAGCAACAACTTCCCCAAGGCTTTCGTAATCAGTGGGCGTCGCAATAAGGCAACAATGCGAGATAACGTGCGCGCTTGATAGCGGTGGTTAACTGCCGCTGATATCTGGCACGGGTTCCGGTAATGCGGCTCGGGACAATCTTGCCGGTCTCCGTAACGTAGTTCTTCAGCACAGCGATATCTTTGTAATCAATTTCTTTAACTTTTTCAGCGGTAAAACGGCAAAACTTTCTGCGGCGGAAAAAACGTGACATAAATAATCTCCAGATTTGTCTATCGAATCAATTGTGATGCAAGGCTCGCAGCTTATTCCGCTGCCACTGCAACATCGCCCTCGACTTCTTCAGCGACTTCTTCAGCGACTTCTTCAACATCCGGCCGGAACTTGACTTCACGCTCCTCACGCTCTTCCGAGGATTTGGCCAAAAGCGATGGCGTGGTAATCGCCTCGCCGCATGAGACGATCAGGTTGCGCAGCACGGCATCGTTAAAACGGAAAGCGCTGGTAAGCTCGCTGATCGTCTCGGCGCCGCATTCGATGTTCATCAACACATAATGCGCTTTATGCACCTTATTGATCGGGTAAGCCATCTGACGACGGCCCCAGTCCTCAAGACGATGGATTTTTCCAGCCTTGGATTCGATAGTCGAACGATAACGCTCGATCATGGCAGGAACCTGCTCACTCTGGTCTGGATGAACCAAAAATACGACTTCATAATGCTTCATAGATGCTCCTTACGGTTTATAGCAGCCTTCCACCTTTAATCTTGGAATGAGGCGGGAAGGCAAGGAGTGAAAATTTACACAAAACAAACAACCACAACTAACCAAGCCGGACATTGTACATTACTCCTTGCAAACCATGCAATTTTGTTTAATTCTGTAAAAAGCAGTTGGTCACAGACGACTACATTGGTGCGGAGCAAAGAGGGAAGCCTACAGCAAAAGGTAAAAAAGCATTGCGTTTCTCATTCCAATGCTATATATATATATCCGAGGTTGGTTCGATCTGGCAAACCGCCTAACACACAATGATGGGGAGGGTGTAAATAATGGTTCAAAATATTGGCATCAACATTCTGATTCCTTTGGCAGTATTTGGCTTCTTGATCTTTGGCGCAGGTTTAATTTCAAGCGCCGCATTTAAAGACATCGCGGAACGAAAAGGGAAGAAGAGCTAACGCACTCTACATCCTTGAATCAAAAAAGCCCGGCATTGTCGGGCTTTTTTGTGTCAGCGATTACCAAAACATTACTAATGGGGGACTGGTATCAATAATTCGGTTTTTTTCTGCGCCTGCCCCGCTCCAATGTTATAAATGTCACGATCCAAAGGGCTGACCGCCTTGAGACGGGCACGATAAAAAGCCGCCGCTTTACCATCACCGGCATCCTTCTCCACACGCCACAAGGCCCGCAGTGCCTCGGCATGATCGGGACGCACCTGCAAAATAGCCTGCAAGGCCTGCCGTTTGTTCATGCCGCGATCCAGCGCCTGCGGCAATGTCGCCAGCATCCTGTCGGCCAAATCAAAACCGATCCAGCGATCACGGGGATTGGCCTCAAAGGCGAGGCGCATCAGACGTTGTGCCTCGCCCGTTTTATCACCACGCAGCGCGACCACCCAGCTTCTCGCCGCCAGGAAAGAAGCCACATAGCTGCGCTCGAATTCCGGCATGGCGTTAACCGGCACGTTCAAGGCGAGCGCGGCCTGCGATAAACCTGGCCGCTGCTCCAGAAGCTTGGACAATAATACGTCGAGATTAAAGGCATCGCGGTAGCGCGCGCGTGGCAAGCGATATTCGATCTGAGGCGCCCACTCGTCCTGCACCGGGCCCACGCTCGGCGGAATCGGCCCCCAGTACCGGCCCAGCCATGTCCAGGCACCCTCCCCGCCCGTTGCGGCGGATTGACCGGCTTGCGCCAAACGACCCAGATTTGTCAGCAATGCGGGCGCGCCCTGCACAACGTCCATCGGACCTACCAACGCGACACGGAAACCATCCATGAAAATAACCGCGCCGGGGAAGATCTGCCGAAAACTGCGGAAAATGATATCCAGCGATCCGGTATCGAACTGATTCAGGGCCAGCCACTGCACGAACAACCCATCCCCTGTCAACCTGTCACGGGCGCGTTGAAACTGCTGCACGGACAACAAGGCGCTATGCCCAACCAGGTCGGGATGGAACAAATCGCCAATAATAACATCGTAATGCCCTGCATCCCGGCGCAAAAAGCGCCGCGCGTCATCTCGCGTCACAGCCAGCTTGCCCATCACATTTTGATTCACCGGCGCAAACCACTGCCCTGCCGCTGTAATAGCCCCCTGCGAAAGCTCCACTGCCTTACGCGACAATTGCGGATATGGCAGCGACCCTGCCGCGGATATCCCCGTGCCCAAACCAAGGAACAGCACTGAGCGCGGCGCGGGGTGCAGCATCAATGGCAGGCGGGCCTGATTTTGCTGCGCCTCGACAGCAGCGGGATCGGAAGAGGCATCCATGCGCTGCAAATCGGCCAGCAACAAACGCTGTCCATCGATCCGCTCCACAACATGCGTAATGGATAGAGCGTCTTCATGCACATAAACATCCTGACTACCCGCCTGTGTCACAGGCAACAGCGCGTTCACAGAAGGCAGCTCATACACCCTGCCCACCCCTGCCAGCACCACTACGCCGAGCATGGCCAGCCAGGGCCAGCGCCCATCAGCCCATGCCATGCCACACGCGAACAACACAACCGCCGCCACGCACAAGGTGGGCATGGTTCCCAGCCACGGTATGAGCACGAATCCCGCCAGCACCGCGCCCAGCGCCGCGCCCAGTGAATTAACGCCATACAGCCACGACCCAGTGCCGTGTTGATCCCCCAAGCGCTTATTGAGCAATGGCAGCCACGCGCCGAGTACAAACGTTACCGGCAAGGTCAGCGCGGCGACAGCCAGTCCCTGCCACCACAATGCGTCCGCAAGAGATGAAAAATGTGCCTGTTCGACCCACCCCGCCAACTTCGGCACCAGCCACAGGCCCAGCAGGCTAAAGCTACCCGCCAGCAACGGCAGCACAGCAAACCAGGGCGCACCACGCATGTGCCGCGCAGCCAGGCTGCCCAGGCCAATCCCCACCAGGAATACCGCCAGCAACACTGCCAGCACATATTCGGTACGCAGCAGGATCATGCCGAACAGGCGCGTCCAACCCACTTGCAGCATCAATGCCGCCGCGCCCACGCCAGCATAGGCAGCAAGCGACACGAAAGATAAGCGCGCCGCATCTCCCCCTGGATTTTCTTTCGCGGCCGCAGTATTTGCCAGCGGCGTAAAGGACAGCAAAAATGCCGCCACCCCCACGCACAACCCGATGCCCGCAACCACCCGCACGGCACTCGACCATCCAAGCCATGGCAACAGCAGCAAGGGCAATAACGCCCCCACCGCGCCACCCACGGCATTGAAGCCATAGATCTTGCCTAATGAGATACTAGGTGATGCAGCGCCGCCTGCAAGCACCCTGAGCACCAGAGGAAACCCCGCTCCCATCGCCAGCGCGGGTACAAACAACAACACCAATGCAGCCAGAGATTGCAACGCATACCATGCCGTGAGGCTCGCCTGTGCCGCGTACCCACCCAGCCAGTCATCAAGCATCTGCTGCATCCATGGCATGCACAGGGCATAGAGAGCAACCCCCACTTCCAGCCCAGCAAAAGCCACCAGCGGCGCCCGCATGTTGCGTGCAAGCCTCACTCCCAGCAAACTGCCCAGACCAAGGCCCGCCATGAAGGTGGCAACCGTCACCACCACACCGAAAATACTGACGCCGAATTGCAAGCCCAGCATTCTAGCCCACAAAACTTCATAGGAGAGGCTGGTTAGACCAGAGACAAAATAGAGCAGGATCAGCGCCCAGACCCAGCGGCGAGGGACGCCGCCTTGCGGAGAGAAATCGCTCAAACCGGGATTGAGCGCCGGATCAACGTGCATGAGGATTTATTAAATTATACAAAAGGGCTTCAGAAAGGAAAGAACCAGACAATAGCGGTCACCGCATGAGCAATCGCCAAAAAGACACTGAATCCCGCAAAGATCATATGCGCAACAAAAACCTGCTTGCCATACACGGCCATAGCGATACCAAGCGCGGCAGCGCCGATAATGCCTATCAGCAGAAAGATGCCCATGATAAATAAAACCTGGTGCTTCTTTTTGTCTGAAATCAAAACATCTTCGCCGACGGTCTGCTCCTTATTGACAAAGGATTGCATCACCTCATGGCCCTCACTCGCCCTGACTGGCGGTGACGCCATCGCACCCATAAAAATCGCCACGAGGATTAAAATCAACCCGCTTTTCCTGGCACTCATCATGCGGCAACTTGCTGCTGTCATGCTTACAACTCCGGCACATATTAAAAAGCCCCATACGGGGCTTTGATCAACGATGACTTTCATCTTGGAACAAAAAACCTTCCGTCTCCGGCTACGCCTCCTCCGGTTCCTTGGCTACCTCAGCCCCCTCCGCACGCTTGCGCATGGCAAAGTACCAATAAAGGATCGCGATAATAATGATGGGACCCAACACCATGGGCAACAGAAACAAAAAAATGAACCAGGGCGTATCAATCGTAACATGCAAATAGCGGTAGCTATCCAGCGCCAGAGCCGAATCCGATAGTACCAGCAGTGAAAAAACGCCAAACAAGCAAATATATTTTTTCATAAATACCACCTCGAATCAGGATGGATCAACGTCTTTGGCGCAACGAAACCCAAAAAAATCGGACGCCGCATAAGGCCAGGAAAAATTCCTGTGATATGTCGAAGTGGAAAATGGATCACTCTTCCAGGAGCCACCGCGCAAAACCTTGTAGCGTTTTTCTGTAGACACCAAATCGACAACCTTAAGCGACCTGTCCGCCGCCGAATTTATTTGAGCAATCTTTGCCTTAAAAACATCCTCCGGCGCATCACTGCCCTTATACGGCAGCAGATCATCTTCAACCCACTGACTGACATTGCCCGCCATACCAAGCAAACCATACGGACCCGCACCTGAAGGATAGGCTGTTACGGGTGTGGTTGAGCCTACCGAATAATAGGTGTTCAAGCGCGTAGGGTCCATTTTATCTCCCCACGGCCAGCGTCGCCCATCCACACCTCGCGCCGCCTTCTCCCACTCGGCCTCCGTCGGCAGGCGTTTCCCCGCCCACTTTGCATAGCGCACCGCATCAAACCACGACACCATCGTAACAGGGTGCAACTCCGTACCCTCAGGGATTCTACCCTTGCGCCAATTCAGAGGAGGCCGATGTCCAGCCGCTACAAAACGTGCATATTGGGCGTTGGTTACCGGGTATTTATCAATCAGGTACGCTTTTAATTCTACTCGATGCTGCGGACGGTTTTGCATATCATCGCGCTCCCGGTCCGTACCCATCAAAAATTCACCAGCGGGAATCAAGGTAGTCGCATCGACTTCGCGCCACTGCTCAGGCGTCAACAGTCCCTCCACCTCGGCTGCCGTATAAACAGCTACCGCCACAGGCCCCTCTTTCGCCCTGCGAGCGTTAAGAGTTATATCCTCACCCGCCGCCCGAATCTTGCTATTCATCTCCTTGAGGTCATAAGAGGCCTTGCTGCGCATATCCTCCATACGGTTCGAGCCGAGCTTCACCACATGCAAAGTTGCAAAGATCATGGTCAAGGCGATACATGAAACCAACGTCGCCGCAATATACCGTTTGCGTATGGCAATCTGCCCTGGCGCAACAACTCGGCCCGGACGAACCTCGCTCGAACTCATTTCTCTACCCCAGAAGATGCGCTGTCGCTAGCCGACACACCCTCGGGAACTAACTCACTGCTTGCCTTTTTGCAAGACTTATTCGGCAAATGTTTGGGAGTCCGCCCATAGGTCTTCTTCATCACAATCTCACCCACCAAACCGCCTACTCCCGCGAGTTCCATGGCAATCAAAACGACCAGAAACCAGTAAACAACGGGGAGCAATCTAACACCCTCAGGTATCGCAGCCGCACCATAGAAAACATCCAGATATTTATATCCCTGCACAATAAAAGGCACAAAAAATGCCAGCAGCTTACCCCCAAACCCATAAATCAACGCAACAGGGAGTCCTGCAACAAACGGCACAAGAAAGAGTGTTATAGCCCAATCATAGGTGAAATAATCAATCCCGGAAAATAAATGCAATTGAACCCCGGTCCAACGGTCACCAACAACATTGATGACAATCCCCACCGTTATGGCAATGGTCGCCATCAGGACATCAAGAAGTCTGCTTTTAATCTTTCCGTTCATTGGAGTGCTCGACCTGTACCGAGATAAGGCTTGCCTGTCAACTTTTCAAACTCTGCCTTTTTAGTCTCCTCCAGATACCAATTCTGCACCTTAAGACTAGCCATATAAGAAGCAAGGATTTTGCGTTCATCCTCGGGAAGATGAGCATATGATGGCATTTGATACATTTTTTTCAATCGCGTAGACAAAATCGCCTGGGGGTTCTCCGCAGAAAAATACGCATAAAACCACTGCTCATCACGCAATGAACCAATGCCATCCAATACAGGAGCCGGTACATTAGCACTCATATCCCGCACACTCCACAGTGAATGGCAATTTTTACATTTAAGGCGGCGATAAAGATCGGAGCCAGCGACCTCCAGCTTGGGAGATGCCGTTGAATAAAAGGGGATGCCACGATCCACCTCTTTTTTTTCAGTGCTCATTTGCCAGATTTTGTGGCCCACCAGCACCACTGACAACACCGCAATAACGGCAAGAATGCCTTTCTCGCCTTTACGCATTTAAATTCCTATTTGCTTTTCTTTGCCAGATTCTCTTCCCGGCGCTGCATTTGATGCTTCATCACTTCCTGGCTTTTAGCAAAATCCTCGGGTGACATTTTTTTCTTGTCTTTCTCATCAAAGATAACGTATTTAATGTCTTCATCAAACTGTTCGTTCTTGGCCGCCCACCACATAAAATAGCCAGCCACTATCAGAATCATTGCCGCAGCGACAAGCCACACATATATGGTCCAACCATCGGGTAAAGATTGCAGATATTCAGTCATGTTTTACTCCTAAAAGAGATAACCTTCGATCATTTGCGTCCAGCCGAAAGCCACCCCAATAATAATGCCCATAATAAGGGCGCCGAACATCACCTTTTCCCCAGTCTTTAACACATTCTTGCTTTTTTTCATGTAGATATAAATCATGAAGGCAAACAATATAACCTGCATAATCAGAAAAACGAAAATGGCGATGCTGTAACGATGACTGTTCAGGCCTTCGATGGTCAAATCAAGACCAAAAAGTTTGCTGGGACCTTCTTGCACGCTTGCTAGCATCGCCCCAGAATATTCCCCGAACCGGGCATTTGCAAGCAGATCCGACAAGAGAGACTGAAACACATTCCACATAATATTAGTCATTACCTAACACACCGTATCACCGCATGATGAGGAAAAGCATCATTCAACACACTTTTCTCGCAACTCAAATCCACACCTGATTCAGCCCTGTAACACACGCATGAATCTCGACGATACACTCGTGTTGGACAGACGCTGATAGCTATAGTTCGTTTTTTGGAAGTTACGCAGATTAACCCAACCACCAATTAGATGTAAGCCAATAAAAAAATGCCGCTCTTCATCAGAGCGGCATCTTAAGATAAGAGTACTACTTTACCCGCCAAGCAGGCAGGCACCAAGCCTACTTGAATGCCTCGGCATCTTTCGCCATTTTCTTATCTTCTTTATGCTCACGCCAATATTTATCAACGATTGTGCTGTACAGGAATGGAGCGGTAAATACAAAAGCAATAATTCCCGCCGCCACATAACTTAGGTTATCGACATCTATCATGTTTTAGCTCTCCTTAAATTAATTAAATCAAGCGGTTCCCGGCTTCTTGGAGAAGTGCGGCAAACGTTTGATCATAATGAACATCCACAAGAAGAAGTAGATCACGTAGAACACGTCAATCGTATATCCCTTGTCCCACCACGGCTGCTTGCGCTCCCTCACGCCATCCGCACGAAAATTACCCTCAAAGTTGGCCAAAACAACCGTATCACCTAATACCGTGAAGTTATCAAGGGGATATTTAGTCTGCTTCTGTAGCTCAATGATGTGCGGGGCCAGGTTCTGCAAGTCGTACCAATCGATAGGATGGCGCTCAAGTTGACCTTTCAACGCATTATCTGGTGCTCGGTTATAGGCCTCAGTATTAATGTACTTCATCTTCTCCTCGGCTGTAGCAAGCTTCTGCACCTCCGGAGAATTCATTAACTCCACATGGGCTTGATAAATCGCAGCAGTTGGTCTTTGCCCCCATATCGGCATGGTAAGCATGAATGCTGTCAAGACAATCAACGCGATCAGAAATGTCAGCGGAAAGGGCAAGCGATTATTACCAGGGTGTATCAACCCACCCATCCTTTCCTCGCCCCACATTTTCAATACTTGCTGCTGTTCTTGCTCATCGGAAAGCGAGTACAGCGGGTTATCCATTTTCCAGGCCATAATATACACCCCTCTTATATGTGTTTGATCACTTCAGACTCAGAACCCAGTCAATCAAAGCGCGGATTTCGCTATCGGGCGCATAATCAGGCACCTCTGGCGGATAGGTTCTCTTGCCTTCGGAGTACTCCTTGTATTCGACACGCCACTTATCGTAATCGATAGTGTTTCCCTGCGCGTCCTTATCACCCCATAGGTAGTCGAAACGCGGCATGATGGAGTTGACCTGCACCAATCTGGGATTGAAGAAGTGCATCATCATCCACTCGCGGGACGAGTTTCTGGAAGCGACATGGAGAATATCCGGTGCTTTGCGGTCAGAACCGAATGCGGTCGGGTTTTCACCATTGAAGTCACCCAGATAGGGAGGGGCTCCAAAAGCCTGCCAATCCTGGGTCTGCTCAGGCAACAGGGTATGACACCACCAGCAACCCTGTACGATAAACTCCGTTTTACCTTTGGAGATGAGGTGAGTGTTTTTATCTCCGGCAGCGGCAAGGGTAGCATCAGGCGTCCATCCCTTGGTTATCGAGGCGTTCTCGATATAAGTCAACTCTTCACCATTAAACTCTCCGAGCGCCAGCGTGAAAACCACACCTTCTTGAGTCCCTTTTTTGTGGTTCGAACCACTGACGGCAGTGATTTGACCCTGGCCTTCGCTCAAGTCTTGAACTCCCTTACCCAGATCGTGGGGATGCCGAATATTCGGTGGCATCGGCACACCTGGTTTATACACATACGCCCTGACTGGCGGATCAAGTTTGGCACCTGTTTTAGGGTCTGTTTCCAGATCGACAGTGATAGGCCGGTTGATGCCCAACAACAGCGGATCGGCATAACCAAACCCAATGTCAAATCCTGCGGATAACTGTTTTTCCAGCGCCATTTTGGTTGACACCGCAGATCTCAAATCAAAGCTAGGCATGAATATCGTGATGGTCATCGAGAGACCCAATGCACCCCCGACCATTGCGGCACCTAATCTATACTCTTTAAAAGCCATTTCTATCCCTCCCAACTCTTGGTTCACATTATTTCCCCCGGCAACAATGTGTCCGGGGGATTTTAGGATGTAACGATATCAGATGTCTCTTTTAACGCTCGTATGCCAACTCATGAGCATAACGACCATCTGGAACCAACGTACCCACACGGGCTGTCATCCACATGTTATAGAGCCAGACCAAATTACCAGTAAACACCATGGTGCCCCCAATCCAGCGTGCGATCATGTAAGGATGCTCTGCAATCACGACATCGATATAAGGCACCTCGTAGATCTTGCCTGCACCCTGGATCAGACCTGCAATGGTCATGGATATCCAGTAGGTACAGAACCCGATCAGCACGAACCAGTAGTGGAAATTGGCCAGGGCCAAGGAATAGAGCTTTCTCTTCAACATCTGCTGCAGGCCAAAATAGACCGCCGCGATTTCCAGGAAGGTGGACATCCCCAGCAAGGCCAAGTGGGCATGCGCCACGATCCAGCCCGTACCATGAATGAACCAGTTAATGGAGCGAGTCTGCTGGAAGCCACCCTGCATGTTCAGGGGGATCGCCAGAAACACGCCGGTAATGGAGAACTTGATCTCGATGTTCTCCACGAACATGCTCCACTTGCCCTTCATCGTCAACAGAATGTTGGCAACGAAAGCAACAGCGGGGATCAAAATCAACACACCTTCCACGGAAGCAAATGATTTCAACCACTCAGGTAACGGTGAGGACATCAAGTGGTGCGAGGCCGGAGTAGAATAAAACACGACGATCGACCAAAAGTGTAGATGGCCGATACGGTGCGAGTAGAGCGGGTTACCCGTCAGTTTTGGAATCGTATAATACGCAATTGCTGCTGCAACAGGCGTAATCCACAGCCCCAAAAGGTTGTGGGCATTCCACCAGGTCAGGTAGGCTTCGGACAAGCCGGTAAGGTGGAAATATTCGGGTGAATTACCGACCAACAGCACGATGCCAACCATAAAGGTGCAGGAACCGAAAAACCAGTTGGTGATGTAAATACCTTGGGTACGGCGGTGAGCAATCGTCATGATGACGTTGACGCACAGCGGCGTGATAACACCAAACAGAATCACCAAGTCAAACGGCCATGCAAAGTCAGAATACTCACGACCCGAGGTAATGCCGATCCAAAGGCTGATTAGCGCAGAGGAAAGACCAACGTTCCATAAGAGCGCTGTCCACAGACCCAGCTTTTCCGACCACATCCGGGTATTACCCAATGCAGGCGTCATGTACATCATGGTCATGGCAAACGCCATGGAAATCCAGCCAACGATAACTGCAAGAACATGCACCTGCCGCATGTGACCGAAGGCAAACAACTCAGTCCCGGTCACAAAATCAGGGAACGCCAGCTTTGCAGCATTAAACGAACCCAGCCCTGTTCCCACCACAAACCAGAAAATAGCGGAAAATCCAAAAAATATCGCCGCCGATCCTGGCGGGATATCCTCATTCTTTGCGGACAAATATTTTAATAACATAACCCCTCACCTCCCAGGTAGTAACACTAACCTTTATTCTGCCCAAACACCAAAATCATTCCTTCATCATATTCAGAAGATACCAAGACATCCACATACTTGAAAACGCAAGTAAAATACCGCAACCACCAGCGAATGTCGCCAACATAATGAAACCCCCTTTAACCTCGGTAACTGATAGAGACTAATTTCCAGCAAAGAAACCTATGATTCCCCGCCATTAGAAATACGCTGGCTTTTCACCCTTAGCGATCGCGGTAGCCTCAAGCGCGCCGTGCCTTGCCATCGCCATTACCATAATGATAAAGAACGCAGCCCCAAAGACGAACATCATCCAGTCGACAAACCCCGAAAACGTCGCAGGATTATATGCGTCCATACCCCAGCCACCCCAGCTCTCATAGGGGCCGCGCCCCACAGCGCACATTACCGCCGCGCCGAACACACTTCCATTACCCATGCCGGTGGTAAAACCACCGATAAAAGCGGGAAACAATATTTTTCCCAGAGTCAGCTTGTTATTCATCTATCCCTCCCTCCCATATGGTTGCTATTTATGCACTTGCTCGTTGACTGTGCAAACCCGGAATGACACATGGTGAATGCCATTCGCTATCTTATTACCACCAATAAACAAAAATTGCAAGGTGGCGCCAAGCTAATCCCTTATAAACTGCATCCCATATCCGATCGTGCCACATGCCCACATCCGACGTCAAGACGTGTTTTGCATTTATGTTCGCATGTTATTCACGGCCGCTTTCGGCCGCTATTGCGCATAGTCAAACACCAAGTATTTTGCATGCTCCATCCGTCGTGTAACTCTAGGCATTCACAGGCAACAAAAGCCCGCAAGGCAGGAACAGCCATGGCGTGAACGCATGAAATATCCTGATCAGACATCGTACCCAATGATGAGAGGAGCATGGTCTGAGAAGCGCTGATCTTTGTAAATGGATGCTTCTTTGACTTTATCTTTCAGGCCCGCAGTAATCACTTGATAGTCAATGCGCCACCCGACGTTTCTGGCCCATGCCTGACCACGATTGGACCACCAGGTATATTGATCCGCCTCCTGATTGACGACACGAAAGGCATCCACAAACCCCAGCGGGCCGAGCAGCTCGTCCATCCAGGCGCGCTCTTCCGGTAGAAATCCTGAATTTTTACGGTTGCCGCGCCAGTTTTTGAGGTCAATCTCTTTGTGGGCGATGTTCCAGTCGCCACAGATGATATATTCGCGCTGGTCTTCCTGAAACCGCCTGAGAACGGGCTTGATGCGCTCCATGAGGTCGAACTTCACCGCTTGGCGTTGCTCGCCACTGCTGCCGGAGGGCATGTACAGGGAGATGACGCTAAGACTGCCGAAATCAGCTTGGATAAAGCGTCCTTCCGCGTCGATGTCCGACCAGCCCAGGCCCATTACCACACGATCCGGTTTCTTTTTGCAATACAGCGCCACGCCGCTGTAACCTTTTTTTTCGGCATCATGGAAATAGGCGTGGTAGCCGGGCGGGTGGTAGGTTTCAGGGGGGAGTTGATGTTCCTGCGCCTTGGTTTCCTGTAGACACACCACATCTGCGTCCTGCTCCAGCATCCACTCAAAAAATCCCTTGCTGGCAGCAGAGCGAATACCGTTGGCGTTGAGTACGATTATTTTCATGTGTTTTCCATTATGCGACGAGGCCGGTACAATAGCCGAAATTTAATCACGGGCAAACCTCCATGCAAAATTATCAGCACGAATTCCTTGATTTTGTAGTCACCACAGGTGTGCTGCGTTTTGGGGAGTTCACCCTGAAATCCGGGCGCGTTAGCCCCTATTTTTTCAACAGCGGCCTGTTCAATACCGGCGGCAGCATCGCGCGATTGGGGCGCTATTATGCTGCGGCGCTGGAAAACTCCAACCTGAATTATGACATGCTGTTCGGCCCAGCCTATAAGGGTATACCTCTGGCTGTAGCTACGTCGATTGCGCTCGCCGACCATCATCAGCGCGATGTTTCTTATACCTTCAACCGCAAGGAGGCCAAGAACCATGGTGAGGGCGGTACAACGGTGGGGGCAAAGCTGGCGGGGCAGGTTATGATTATCGACGACGTGATTTCGGCGGGTACGTCGGTGCGTGAATCCATTGTAATTATCAAGGCGGCGGGGGCGGTTCCGGCAGGTGTTGTTATTGCGCTGGATAGACAAGAGCGCGGTGCGGGCGCGTCATCTGCGATTCAGGAAGTTGAAGAGGCTTATGGGATCAAGGTTGCAAGCATTGTCAATCTGGACAATTTGATTGAATATCTGTCTGCGCAACCGGCAATGGCGGACGCGCTGGGGAATATCCGCGCCTATCAGGCGCGGTATGGGATTCATGAGCAAAGGCTGGCTTAGCGGCGGATCAGCGTGCCAACACCTTCATCCGTAAATAGCTCCAACAATACGGCGTGTTCGACGCGCCCGTCGATGATATGCACGGCATTGACGCCGCCGCGTGCGGCTTCGAGGGCGCAGCGGATCTTGGGCAGCATGCCGCCGTAGATGGTGCCGTCGGCGATCAGTGCGTCGACCTGGCCTGGCCTTAAATTGGTCAAGACTTTATTTCCCTTATCGAGTACGCCGGGGATGTTGGTCAGCAGCATCAGTTTTTCGGCTTGCAACACCTCGGCGAGCTTGCCCGCCACCAGATCGGCGTTGATGTTGTAAGAGTGTCCGTTCTCGCCTACGCCGATGGGGGCGATGACGGGGATGAAGTTGCCGCTCACCAACATGTTCACCACTGAGGCGTCGATGCTCGCCACCTCACCGACATGACCAATGTCGATGATCTCCGGCTCGTTCAGTTCTGGCGCGTTGCGGGTGAGGGTAAGCTTTCTGGCATGAATCAAGCCGCCATCCTTGCCCGTCAAGCCAACAGCGCTACCGCCGTGGCGGTTAATGTTGTTGACGATTTCCTTGTTGACCAAGCCGCCGAGCACCATCTCTACCACGTCCATCGTTTCGCTGTCAGTGACTCGCATGCCCTGCACGAATTCACTCTGCTTGCCGAGCCGCTCAAGCAGCTTGCCGATCTGCGGCCCGCCGCCATGCACTACCACGGGGTTGATGCCGACCAGCTTCATCAGCACGACATCACGCGCAAAGCTGTTTTTCAGGGCCTCGTCAACCATGGCGTTGCCGCCGTATTTAATGACGATGGTCTTGCCTTGAAAACGCTGTATATAGGGCAGCGCCTTGGTCAATACCTGGGCGATGTTCATGGCGGAGGTGGCGGTCAACGTCATTTGACAAACCTTCTTAAAATGGCAGAGTCAGATCAGGGTTCAGTTCGAGCAGCAGGCTGCGGAATTGCTCCTGGATGCGCTTGAGTGCCTCGGCAGTGTCGGCCTCAAAACGCAGCACCAGGGACGGCGTGGTGTTGGAGGAACGCACCAGGCCCCAGCCATCCTGAAAGTCGGCGCGCAATCCATCAATGGTGGTCAGCTCAGCGCCCGGGAAATGGGCGCGCTCCAGAAAACGTGCCATGAAGGGCTGTTGTTCGCCTTCCTTCAACTCTATTTTTAGCTCCGGTGTGCTCACCGCATCCGGTACTTCGGCGAATACCTCGCTGGAGGTGCGCGGATCGCGTGACAGAATTTCCAACAGGCGGGCAGCGGTGTATAGGCCATCGTCGAAGCCAAACCAGCGTTCCTTGAAGAAGATGTGGCCGCTCATTTCGCCAGCCAGCGGTGCGCCGGTCTCTCTCATCTTGGCCTTGACCAGCGAATGCCCGGTCTTCCACATCAGTGGTTGCCCACCAAGTTCACGGATGACACGCGCCAGATGACGTGAGCATTTAATATCAAAAATGATTTCTGCGCCGGGGTTGCGTGACAGCACATCGGCGGCATAGAGCATCATTTGCCGGTCAGCCCAGACGATGTCGCCCTCCGAAGTAACCACGCCGAGACGGTCACCATCGCCGTCAAAGGCTAGACCAATGTCGGCGCGTTGTTCGCGCACGGTCTTGATCAAATCTTCGAGGTTTTCGGGATGACTGGGGTCGGGATGATGATTGGGGAAATTACCGTCAATTTCGCAATACAACTCGGTAACTTCACACCCCAGGGCGCGCAGCAGGCGCGGCGCGATTTCACCGGCCACGCCGTTGCCGCAATCCACCACCACACGCATGGGACGTGCAAGATGGATGTCGCTGACGATGCGCTCAAGATAGTCAGAGACAATGTCTATGGCGCGGTAGGTGCCGTTACCGCTCGTCAAGTCGCCCGTCTCAATGCGGTTGCGTAAGCTCTGAATGGCGGCCTCCGCCAGCGTTTCGCTACGCAACACGATTTTGAAGCCGTTATAGTCCGGCGGATTGTGACTACCGGTGACCATTACGCCGGAGCTGCTACTCAAATAATGGGTGGCGTAATACAACACGGGGGTGGGTACCTGACCGATGTCGATAACATCGCGTCCCGAGGCGCGTAAGCCATTGCTGAGCGCCTGCACGAAATCCGGCCCGGAGAGCCGTCCGTCGCGCGCCACGATCACGCTCTGCTGACCGCGCGCATGGGCCTCGCTGCCGATGGCACGGCCAATCTCGTATACAATGTCTGGCGTCAGCGTGTCACCCACCACACCACGAATATCGTATGCCCTGAAAATAGAAGCAGGAATCATCACATCACCTTTTCGTTGCTTTGTTATTGCCGCTGTCGGCGCCCGTTTTTCAAAAATCCGCATAACATCGTCAATCTCTGCCAGACGTATGCCTGCCTCTTCTATGGCGCTTGCGCCTTTGTCCATACTGCGTTTGTTATCTTTATGCGGCACCGGGAGCATGGCGCGATTGCCCAATGCAGCAAATGCGCCCTTGAAATCGTGCAGATCCACCGGGGCGCCATGCTTGTTTTCCGGGTCGCGCACCACAGCGACCAGGGTAGTCAAATCGCTGCGTACCAGCAGTGTCAGCACCTTGTTCGAGAAAAAGGCAATCAACGCCATCAATAACAGCGCGCTTGCAAATATCGACCAAAACAACAGTGCGTCTGGCGCCAGCATCTCCCTGCCGCTGGTAACGGGCCATAAGGCAAGTTTCCAGTGCGTACCAGGTAAAAGTGCAACCACGGACGCCGTCGTGCCTTGCAGGGTTTGGTCGCCTCGCGCTGCCAACACCAGCGCTGGCCCGGAACCACCCTCCTGGAGTATTTCCGCGTAGCCCCTGAAAAAGGGGAGATTATCCAATACTTGTTGCAGAAATACTTTATCGAAGGTCACCAGAAGATGGCCAATAATCTTGCCACCCGCACCGTAGACCGGACGCGCAATATCAAAATGCTGCTGCGGGGTTCCCGGCAAATGCACTTCCAACGGCGGAGGCGAAGACTGCGACTCGATTTTCTGCATCAACTCCAGATCCGCAGCGCCCAAGCGCGGAAACACCCCAACATCCAGGCCCATGCCACCAGGCTGGAGCAGGCTCACCCTGAGCGCATCGGGAAACAGGGCGCCCAGCTCAATCTCTTCATTGCTCACCGCCCGCCTATCGTTGACCAGCAACAATCGGGCCAGCCTCGGATCTCGCGCCAGCGCCTCGACGGTGGCGGTATGCCGCTGAATCACGCGATCCAACTGATGCGCGACACTATCAAGCTCTACCTGCTTCTGAAATTGATTATGCCGCGCCGCCTGTGCCGTCAGGATATGGAATGCCAGCCACGCGGCGATGAATACCACCAGACCGCTGACCAGAAACGAGAACAGCGTGAGTTCGGCGAGACTGATCCCGCTCCACCAGCGTCCGCCAGTACGTAACGGTTTACTCATCATCAGGGATGATTACAGTTGGAAGTTTTCATGCTTCACTATAGTTAAGTAATGGCTAATGACGCCCCGAGTGACCAAATCCGCCCTCACCGCGCGCACTTTCTGCGAAATCATCGACGATTTCGAAGGCGGCCTGCACCACTGGCACGAACACCATTTGCGCGATACGCTCCCCCGGCTCGATGCGGAAGGGCTGGCTGCTGCGGTTCCAGCACGAGACAAACACCTGACCTTGATAGTCCGAGTCAATCAACCCCACCAGGTTGCCCAGCACAATACCATGCTTGTGCCCCAGGCCGGAGCGCGGCAACAACACGGCAGCCAACGATGAGTCATCAATATGTATCGCCAGCCCGGTCGGAATCAAATGGCTTTCGCCGGGATGTATCTCCAGCACACCCTCCAGGCAGGCGCGAAGATCCATGCCCGCTGCGCCCTGCGTGGCGTAGTGTGGCAAAGGAAATTCATTGCCGATGCGCGGGTCGAGGATTTTAAGTTTTATTTTGTGCATGATATCTCTCGGAGATTACAGAAATCAGATCGCGGGCCAACTTGTTCTTGGACGCATGCGGCAACTCCATGCGGCCTCCTTGTTGGCCAGGGGGAATGCTCGAATCCTGGGATGCCGGGAGCGGCCGACGTGCAGGGATGCGCGAGTGCCGCGTGAGGCTGGATGCCGGGAGCGGCCAAAACAGCGTCAACGCATTTTCATCGCTATCAAAACCCATGCCCTGCCCCACCCAGTTGGCCGCAACCATATCCAGCCCCTTGGTGGCGAGCTTGGCGCGGGCATGCGCCTCCAGATTTTCCGTCTCGGCGGCGAAACCCACCGTAAACGGCGCATTGGTCAATGCTGCGACGCTGGCGAGAATATCAGGAGTACGTTCCAGCGCCAAACTCACCTCAGCCTGCGTTTTTTTAATCTTGTGTTGCGCCAACTGCTGTGGGCGGTAATCAGCCACCGCCGCAGCGCCGATAAAGATATCGCAGTCGCGCATATTCGCCAGCACCGCCTCATACATCTGCCCGGCGCTTTCCACGTCAATACGCGCTACACGCGCCGGTGCAGGCAGCGCCACCGGGCCGCTGATCAAGGTGACGGTAGCGCCCGCCTCCGCAGCAGCAGCGGCGATGGCGTAGCCCATCTTTCCCGAACTGCGATTACTGATGAAACGCACCGGGTCAATCGCCTCACGCGTCGGCCCGGCGCTTACCACCACTTTGAGACCACTCAAGCTCCCAGTGGCGAACAGCCCTGCTGTCATTTCCACCAAGTGCTGCGGCTCCACCATGCGCCCCTCGCCGACCTCGCCGCACGCCTGCTCGCCCGCAGCGGGACCGAGCAGCCGCACGCCTCGGCGCTCAAGAAGTTGGCGGTTGCCCTGCGTCGCCGGATGCGCCCACATCAGCCGGTTCATCGCAGGCGCGAGCGCGAGCGGCGCATCACAGGCCAGGCACAACGTGCTGAGCAGGTCATCCGCCAGCCCATGCGCCAGCTTCGCCATGAAATTCGCGCTTGCCGGTGCTACCAGCACCGCATCTGCCCAGCGCGCCAGCTCAATGTGCCCCATGGCCGCTTCGGCCTGCGGATCAAGCAGATGCAGATGAACGGGATTGCCGGACAGCGCCTGCAGGGTGAGTGGCGTGATGAACTCCGTCGCGGCGCGCGTCATCACCACCCGCACCTCGGCCCCGGCGTCACGCAGGCGGCGCGTCAGATCGGCGCTTTTATAGGCCGCGATACCGCCCGTAACGCCAAGCAGGATGTGTTTATTTTCCAGTTGCTTCATGCCGGATGGTCGAATCGGTAGAACATGGTTCAGATTTTAACCTAAATTCCGATACTGTTTATGACATTTGAAAGAGCACCCCATGCCCATCACCGACTGGCCTGAACACGAACGTCCCCGCGAAAAGCTGCTACTGCGCGGCCCTGGCGCATTGTCTGACGCCGAACTGCTGGCGATTTTTTTGCGTACCGGCGTACCCGGCAAAAGCGCCGTTGACCTGGCACGCGATCTATTGAATGAATACGGCGGGCTGCGCACCCTACTGGAGGCCGATCAAAAACAGTTCTGCCGTGGTCACGGGTTGGGTCTGGCCAAATATACACAGCTTCAGGCGGTACTGGAGATGAGCCGCCGTCATCTACGCGAGACGCTGGAGCGCGGCGACGCCCTGAGCAACCCCAGCGACACTCGCCGTTTCCTCACGGCGCGCCTGCGTGGCTACCCGCACGAAGTGTTCGCCTGCCTGTTTCTCGATAACCGCCACAGGGTGATCCGCTTCGACGAGATGTTCACCGGCACGATCGACGGCGCCAGCGTCCACCCGCGCGAGGTGGTCAAGCGTGCGCTGGCGCACAACGCGGCGGCGGTGATCTTCGCCCACAACCACCCCTCCGGCGTCGCTGAACCCAGCCGCGCCGACGAAACCCTGACCCGGCGCCTGAAAGACGCCCTGGCACTGGTCGATATCCGCGTTCTCGATCATCTGATTATCGGCGATGGCGAAGATGTGGTATCCTTTGCAGAACGTGGATTGCTTTAAAAACTTAAGTGGGATCGGTTTTTTCTTGCGTATCGCACCGGAATTTGTTATAAATTATGGTTTCGCCCGGCCCAAATGGCCGACAGCACCGAATTCGTCGTTTGGAGATTTAGCATGTCCAGAGTATGTCAAGTCACGGGTAAACGCCCGATAACCGGAAACAATGTTTCCCACGCCAACAACAGAACACGACGCCGTTTTCTGCCGAATCTGCACGTCCACCGCTTCTGGGTAGAGAGCCAGAAGCGGTGGGTACGTCTGCGCCTTTCCACACAGGGCATGCGCATGATTGACAAGGTTGGCATAGACGTCGTGCTGGCCGAAATGCGCAGCCGCGGCGAAAAGGCATAAGGGGAACTAAATCATGCGTGAAAAAATCAAGCTCGTATCCAGCGCCGGCACCGGCCACTTTTACACCACCATGAAGAACAAGCGCAACACCCCGGACAAACTCGAAATGAAGAAGTTTGATCCCGTAGTGCGCAAGCACGTTGCCTACAAAGAAGCCAAGATCAAGTAATCCTGGCACTTTTAGCCTAATTGGCGTGGCTTCCGGGTTCCCCGGGGTCGCGCCACTAATTTTTCATGCCTACCCCTTCAAATCCCGGCATTTCATAAACCATCAATACGGCCTTGCTTGCCTCGTAGTTTTGCTCCATTTATAAATCAATAGTGGAGTCGTAGGGTGCGTTGCTACCCGTTTTTCTCACGACAAGGTATTGCCCTTCAAAGGTTTTCTCTCACCTCTTCGTGCCGGATTCAAGCCCACCAACGATGCCCGGCACGACCTTACGGAGATGGTTGGCGAACTCAAGCAAATGGGGCAATTGGGCGTCAGTGCGCGGCCAAATCGCCTCAAAGCGAAGAGTCACCTCGCCACCCGATTTGTCAATGATCGAAAACGCGGGACTCGCACTCGCAGTAACCTTCGACCTCGGTAGTATTGCTGCACCGATGCCCAGCGCAGCCCACTCTTCCAGCGCCTGGTAGCTCATGGCTTCGCCGGAGTATTCGTGGAGCTTGCGACGGTGGCTACGGAACAGCGCACGGGTGGCACGCGAAAGCCCACAGGCATCGGGAACCATGACATAGATTTCATTAGCGATGTCCTTGAGTTGCACCGATTGCGGGGGCATGCTGCTTGACCAATCCACCCCTCGCGGAATGAAGAGCAATGGTTCTTCGTACAAAAACGTTGTGGCCCACGGCCCTTTTTGGACGTTAGCAACACCAAAAACAAAATCGAGAAGACCTTCATCAAGCATGCGCTTGAGATCCCACATGTTCATCTCGCGCAGCACCACGCCAACATCAGGGTTCTGAGTACGAAATGGCTCAATCATCAGCCCTAACAAGTTTGCGCTGATCAACGGTGACGTGCCGATGCGAATCAAGCGCTTACCAGGATTCAGGAAAACCTCAGCCTGGCGAACCAAGGTGGAATGCGCGCTCAGCACATCAACGATGCAAGGCATGATATGCGCGCCGAATGATGTCAATGCAACCTTGCGAGTCGTGCGTAAGAATAAATTCCCTCCCAACTCCTCTTCTAACTGTGCGATGCCGTTCGACAGGGTTGGTTGGGTCACGAAACACGTCGACGCAGCAGCCGTGAACGAGTTCGCGGTAGCGAGGGCATTGGCAAAACGAAGTTGATTAAGATTCATTTTCCATTTATAGCACATTCGAATGAATTACATGTGAAAAGACAATTTCCGAATGGACTAGAGAATGTGTAGCCTCCATTGACGAGCTGGCGCTCCGCTGGCCGGAACCCTGCCCCAAACATCACCAAGGAGAGCGAAAATGGTCTATTTACAAATTAATCTGAATGTTGCCGTCGAAAATCGCCCAGCGGCCGCTGCGATCTATACACAGTTCAAAAACGCGTTTTTGACTCAGGTGAAAGGCGCTCGAGCCAAAGAGCTGCTGATCAGAGACGAAGACGTGCAGGTACTGCACATCTTCGATTCGAGCGAACACGCCCAGTCCTACCTCAGTAGCGACCTATTCAATCGAGACGTGGTTACCGCCCTGAAGCCGCTGCTGCAAAGCCCACCTGATGTGCGTGTCTACGAAACGGCCTGAACTACTGACAAAATTGACCCGTTTCATTCTTTCAACCTGGAGAATATCGTGAACAAAAGCTTCCAGCGCACATTGATCAAACCCATCTTTGCCTTGCTCACCGCCTTGACTTTCGCGGTACCGACTCTTGCCTTTGCTGAGAAAGCGTATCTCGAAATCACGCTCAAAATCGACGCACAAGACCGAACCGCTGCTGCTGCGATCTACACGAAGTACAAACAACCCTTTCTTACCAAAATTTCGGGCGCGAAATCGAAAGATCTCCTGGTTCGGGATGACGATGTGCAGGTGCTTCATCAGTTTGCCACGCGCCAGCAAGCCGAGGCCTACCTCAGCAGCGATCTCTTCACGAAGGATGTGGTGGTCGGCCTCAAGCCCTTATTAAAGGCCGACCCCGAAGTCCGAATCTATTCAGCCAACTGACGCGAACCCTATAACTTTCGGAAAAAGTTCACAAGTCCCGCATGGAGCCCTGAAATGAATATCGTGCTTAGCCCTATAGGCATTATTAATTCACCCTTTATCAATCCCTATTATTCACCACGACAAGGACGGATTGAAGGAAAAAAAGGCAGCATAACTCTTAACGAAGAATATTGTGACGGATTAGCAGGCCTCCAGGATTTTTCGCATATTATCGTTATTTATTGTTTTCACAGGCAGACCAAAATAGAATTAAAAACAAAACCTTGCTTCGATCCTCACCAAGAGCATGGCATTTTTGCCACGCGATTTCCCGCGCGCCCTAATCATATCGGCATGAGCATTCTTGGCCTGACCTCAATAGAGGGGAATATTCTCCATTGCGCAGACGTTGACGTACTGGATGGGACACCGCTGTTGGACATCAAACCTTACGTTAAATATTTCGACAAAATTGATAATTCTATATGTGGCTGGTATGACAACATAAATTGGGCAACAATCGAGAAGCAAACCTCTCAAACATACGATCCCCCGTACGATAAATTGCATTCTTCGGTTGCGGCGATATTGGGCGGAGCTTAGAACGGTGCGATAGCGTCGATTTCCCTGGCTGGCGCCATCGTGAAAAATATAGGCACCTCCCACTGCATCAGCACACCGGTAATGCGCGTGCTTTTGATCTCCTAATGTTGGTCTTCATTTCATTCAGCGCCAACCTACACATACTCTCTGCTACAAGCGCCCCCTCCCCCGCTTTACCGCTGCCCGCACCTGATCCGGGGCCGTACCGCCCAAGTGATTGCGTGACGCCACTGAACCTTCCAGTGTTAGCACATCAAATACATCCTGTTCAATGGCCGTGGAAAACTGGCGCAGCTCGTCGAGCGTCATTTGCGCGAGATCCTTGCCGGTCTCGATGCCGCGACGCACCGCCTTGCCGACAATCTCGTGGGCGTCACGGAACGCCACGCCGCGCCGCACCAGATAATCCGCCAGATCGGTTGCAGTAGAAAAACCGCTCCGCGCGGCATGGGCCATGTTGTCACGCTTGATCTGCACAGCGGGAATCATGTCTGCATAGACCTTGAGCGAGCCGCGCACGGTGTCGATGGTGTCGAACAGCGGTTCCTTGTCTTCCTGATTATCCTTGTTGTAAGCCAGTGGCTGGCTCTTCATGAGAGTGAGCAGGGCAATCAGATTGCCGTTGACGCGCCCGGTCTTGCCGCGCACCAGTTCCGGCACGTCGGGATTTTTCTTCTGCGGCATGATGGAGGAGCCCGTGCAGAAACGATCAGGAAGGTCGACGAAATCAAACTGGGTGGATGACCACAGGATCAGCTCCTCGGAGCAGCGCGACAGGTGCGTCATGATCAGCGCGGCGGCGGCGGTGAATTCGATGGCGAAATCGCGATCACTGACCGCATCCAGGGAGTTTTCCGCAGGCGCATCGAAACCCAATAATTGAGCGGTGTAGGCGCGGTCAATGGGATAGCTGGTGCCCGCCAGCGCCGCCGCGCCCAGGGGCATGATATTGACGCGCTTGCGGCAATCCTGCATGCGCGCGCGGTCACGGTTGAACATCTCGAACCACGCCATCATGTGGTGGCCGAAGGTAACGGGCTGCGCCACTTGCAGATGGGTAAATCCAGGCATGATGGTGTCGGCCTCGCGCTCGGCCACGTCGAGCAGCGCGGTTTGCAGGCGCGTCAGCTCGGCCATGATGGCGTCGATCTCGTCGCGCAGATAAAGGCGGATGTCGGTGGCAACCTGGTCGTTGCGCGAGCGGCCCGTGTGCAATTTCTTGCCGGCGATGCCGATGCGTTCAGTGAGGCGAGCCTCAATATTCATATGCACGTCCTCCAGCGCCACCGACCATGTGAAGTCGCCGTGCTCGATATCGTGCAAGATGCCCTGCAAACCATCGACGATGGCCTCGCACTCCGCCGCGCTCAACACCCCCACACGGGTCAACATGCGCGCATGGGCGATGGAACCTGCGATGTCGTGCCTGTAGAGCCGCTTATCAAATAACACGGAGGCGGTAAACGCCTCGACGAAGGCATCCGTCGCCTCGGTAAAACGCCCCGCCCAGGGTTTGTCGATGCTTTTGTCGCTAGCCACGTTTTTATCCTGTTACGAAAATAATGTGGTGGAAAGTATAACAATTTTCCGGGTCAGGAATCCGCCGGAAATAGCCGATATAGACAGGACAACCTCCATTTAATGACACCATGGCAAAACTCCCCACACCCACCGCGAATACCACCACCGCCAGCGGCACGCTGTTTCTGCCGGACTTTTGCAATATCCGTATGGTGTTTGCCATTGTGATTATCGCGGAGCTGCTGGCTTTTCTGATCGTGCTGGCAAGCTCGCCCAGCCATCAGGTATGGGATAATTTGAGCCTGACCTCGTTGTTTATCCAGTGGGTAGCGTTGGCCAGCACTGCGGTGCTGTGCCTGAGCCGCCCTTGGCTGGCCACATTGAACAACCGGGCCGCCGCGATGTTTAGTTACCTGCTGCCGGTGATTATTACTGCACTGGTGAGTGGCGCCACCAATTGGATTACCTATGCTCAAATGGATGCAGGCGCCGGGCAACACGCGGACTTTGCCATCCGCAACGTCACCATCAGCGCCATTGTCAGTGCCGTGGTGATGCGCTATTTCTATGTGCAGCATCAGTTGAAACAAAATATTCAGGCCGAATCGAGGGCGCGCATCCAGGCGCTACAGGCGCGCATCCGTCCGCATTTTCTGTTCAACAGCATGAACACCATTGCCAGCCTGACGCGCAGCCAGCCTGCGCTGGCAGAGGAAGCCGTAATGGATCTGGCCGATCTGTTCCGCGTCAGTCTGTCCGACGCCCATGATCTCATCACATTCCAGGCGGAACTGGAATTGTCGCAACGCTATCTGCACATCGAAAAACTGCGCCTGGGTGAGCGGTTGATCGTTGCATGGGATTTACACGGAATCTTTGACGGTGCGCTGATCCCGGCGCTCACCCTCCAGCCATTGCTGGAGAATGCGATCTACCATGGCATAGAACCACTGCCGGAAGGAGGGGTGATTCACATCAACGGGCAGCAAACGCTGGGGCTGATTCACATCACCATCAGCAATCCCGTGTCAACGCAGAATATCACCGCGCGGCGCGGCGGCCACCACATGGCGCTGGACAATATCCGCCAGCGGCTGGCGGCCCATTACGGAACGCAGGGCGAGCTCACCACGGAACGCACCGAGGACTATTACCGTGTCCGGCTCACTTTTCCGGTGGAGCACGCTCCATGAGGATACTGATTGTGGATGACGAAGCACTGGCGCGGGCGCGCCTGCGTTCCCTGTGCGAGGAAATGGAGGGTGTTGATGTAGTCGGTGAGGCAGCAAATGGTAAACAAGCACTATTTGCGGCCAGTGAACTGGCGCCGGACGTCATCCTGCTCGACATCCGTATGCCGGTCATGGACGGTCTGGAAGCCGCCCAGCACCTTGCCACACTGGAAAATCCGCCCGCCGTTATCTTCACCACCGCCTACGGCGACCACGCCCTGGCCGCCTTCGAGGCGCATGCCGTGGACTATCTGCTCAAACCCATCCGCAAGGAGCGCTTGCGGCAAGCCCTGGACAAGGCAGGCAAACTCAACCGCGTCCAGCTTCATGCCGTAACCCGCAACGAAAGCGGCGATGGATACGCCCGCACCCACATCAGCTCACATTCGGCGGGTAAGATTCAACTGGTGGCAGTGGCGGATATTCTCTACTTCCAGGCCGATAACAAGTACGTTACGGTGCGCCATACTGGCGGCGAAGTGCTGATCGAGGCATCGCTCAAATCTTTGGAAGACGAATTCGCCGCGCACTTCACCCGCATCCATCGCAATGCCCTGGTGGCGAATGCGCACCTCATCGGCATGGCAAAAAATAAGGAAGGACATTATGAAGTTACACTGCGCGGCAGCGACAACCGGTTGGAAATCAGTCGCAGTCATCTGCCGCT
>CAMTYI010000131.1:0-3403 GCA_947085925.1 uncultured Gammaproteobacteria bacterium | reverse complement strand
TTGCTCGACTTCGATTACTAAATACTTTACGCCGTACCAAAGCATCTATTTTAGCGAGTATTCCTTCTTCAATTGTGATGGCAACTTTTGTCTGGCTCACAGCCGTATCCTCCAAGGTATGATATTTAATCATACCTGAGTGGCATCGCCATGACAACCGAGGAGTCTAACGTTAAATTAAGGGGCACGCCAATGACGAGGCCGGAACAACGCCCCAACGTTGATGAAACCCGTGAACCCATTGTGCCTCGCCAAGGCGTGTCCCCTTGAATGCAATGTTAGACTTTAGCTTTTGCCCGCATATTGTTCTACAACGCCTTTCCAAAGTTTTTCAAACTCGCCTAATAATTGTTGGAAAGATTGCGCCTCTGTTTTTAAACGCGAACTCTCTATTGCCCCTTCGCTTGACCACATTGTAGCTCTTTGCTGCTCTGTTGCTGTTGATTCAGCAACACCATAGACAAAACCAGTGCGGACATCAAACAATGCTGCGGATGCGGTTGTTGATACGATGGCCTTTTTATTTGGCAAAAAGCCAAGAGAAATAAGTGCGAGCGGCCCTATATCAGTGCTCTCCACTTTAAAGCGGGTATCCACCGAATAGACCAGCAACATGTCTGTTTTCAGATTTGCGGCTGCAAGCCGCAAATCTTTTATAGAGTCGAGTTGCGCAGGTAGCAATATTCGACTCATAGCTGCAATGCCAGAAATCATTGGCAGGCGGCCAAGCCTCTCAAAATCTTGCTCTGTCTCAATGTCGCGTGTAGTCAAAATGCAGAACGCTCCTTTCCCGTAACATTGATTGTTATTGTGTGAGTAGTAACCAGTGGATTGCACTCTCGCCATAGCGATACGGGCTGGAAATGGTGATGCTGGCTCACGCTTCATTACCTCTGCAATGTCTCCATCGGCTTTGGATAGGTTACCGACATTTACTCCTGCACCAGGCGTTTGATAAGTAGCGCAGCCTGAAACTAAGAATGCCAGCACTACAGCCACGATAAGTAGGAGATTTTTATGATGATATTTGATACGCACAGAAGCTCCCGCTGATAATGGCTAACGTTAAATTAAGGGGCTCGCCAATGATGAAGCCAGAGCAACGCCCGTGAACCAGATGACACCTTTACTCCAATAATGCCTCGCCAAGGCGTGTCCCCTTGAATGCAATGTTAGATTGTATTACCTCAGTGTCTGGCAGATTCTCAAAAACCTGCTCTACGGTTTCGTTATTGGTTAACACCTTTACCACTAGTGGAAGTGGCTCAGCCCAGATTTCCGGAAAATCTCTTTCTGAACCGGAAATAATTGGGAACGCCAGTGTTTCTGTTGGCGGAGTAAATTCCGCGACCACACCTGGCTTATTTCCCCGTGCATCGATGCGATACCAACCATGATTCTTGAGATAAACCGCATTCAGGCCATGAAGGCAGTATGGAGGGCCTTCGGTTCCAATAGCTAGCCGCTGGTAACACAGCCCCGCAGGAATAGAATTGGCTCTTAAGAGCGCAGCCAATAAGTGGCTCTTGGCATAACAGTAGCCAGTGCCGTGAATTAATACTTCAGAGGCTTTGCATGTAACCGGATTTTTTCGGTAATCCCAGCCGTGTTGAATGGAATCCCGAACGAACTCGAAGCATAGTTTCGCTATCTCTTCATCGGAATGGCAGCCTTTAGCAAGCTCCGCTGCCTTTGAAGCCACCAGAGGATGTTTCCAGTCAACGTGATCGCTACTTTCGAGATACTGTTCCATGCGTGTTATCACTATCGGCTGATGTTAAACAAGCTAACGTTAAATTAAGGGGCACGCCAATGATGAAGCCAAAACAACGCCCCAACGTTGATGATACCCATGACCCAAAAATGCCTCGCCAAGGCGTGTCCCCTTGAATGCAATGTTAGGCCGGGGAAGACGCCGCTCAAGACGCACCCACACGCCAAAACCCTTGAAAGCAACATTACAGGCCGATGTGACCCGCGTCGGCCCGCACTCCTTGGCTAGCAATGGAATGGGCGAGTGACGCGACCCACACAAGAAACTTGCTAAAGCAAAGAACGTAAAAGGCTACCCCGCACTGGCACATCATAGGGCGAAGTGAAATCTGTCCGCAACCCCCGAGCTTGATCTCTGGCCGCACCCCATGACGGGGAAAGAATTATGCTCAGTGAGCAACAGAGTGAAGGCCACTGGCAACCACTGCTACTTCTCTCTGGCCGCACTCTTTGGTCAGCAATGGAATGAACGAGTGACGCGACGCACTATCCTTTACCGCTGCACCAAAAAACGAATGTGCTTCTCGGGTTGCCTAACGTTAACACAGGGGCACGCCAATGATGAAACCAGAACAACGCCCCAATGTTGATGAAACCCGTGAACATAAAAATGCCTCGCCAAGGCGTGTCCCCTTGAATGCAATGTTAGGCTTGGCCTGCTCTGAGCACTATGTTAGTACCAACGCGCCCGAGAAAAAAGCCCTGGAAAGAACCCGCGCTTGATGCAATTCACTCAAAAAATGCGCCATGGCGAGGGAGGTGAAAGGGTGCTCAGCACTTTCCCAAAAAAGACTCACCTGAAAATAATCAGCGCGCTCTTGCTACGACAATGCTAGATCCTAACAGAAGAATGGTCACTGGTAACCAAATGACTCGCTCCCAGAAGCTCTGTGTGATTGCATTGGCGATGACACCAAGACTGCAGTAAGTAACAACAACCCACGCGAGTTTTCCGGAGGAAGATTTCCACTTGGACTGGATAAGACCGGCTCGAACTAGAACGACCAACGCTAACGCTAAAAGAAGAACTGCGGAGCCAATTGACGCAACGCGCATGTGAGGAGGAAGCACACCCGGAAATGCACCGCCCCATGCAACTTTACCCCATGGCATGCCAACGACAAGTGCAAGCTGAAAGAAGATGGCACCAGCAATTAGCACGGTAAAGACGCGGGCAGCAATGATCGGATTCAAGAATATTCCTCAAAGTCAAAGTTTTCGTGAATGCCTAACGTTAAATTAAGGGGCACGCCAGCGATGAAGCCGGAACAACGCCCCCAAAGCTGACGCGACCCGTGAGCCTAAAAATGCCTCGCTAAGGCGTGTCCCCTTGAATGCAATGTTAGGCCGGGGAAGACACTGCTCACGACGAACCCACACACCAAAACCCTTGAAAGCAACATTAACGGGCCAATGTGACCCGCGCCAGCCCGTATTCCTTAACCAGGCAGACTGAACACATGACATTGTAACCTCATTGTCACCTTTACGGTGATAACTTGGTGATGCAAAGAGCACCGTTCTTTGTCCTGCACGTGACGCGACCCGTACAAGAAACTTGCTAAAGAAAAAAGGTAAAATACTACCCAGCACTGGCACATCATAGGCCGGAGTGAAGACTGCCCGCAAC
>CAMTYI010000130.1:0-24292 GCA_947085925.1 uncultured Gammaproteobacteria bacterium | reverse complement strand
TTCCGATCTGGCCCACGCATGGGGCACCAGCAGCATGCCTAGCAAAATTAGCCACGCCCTTTTTTTCGGAGCTATCATCAATAATCCACGTCGTTTAAATAGGCTAGCCAAAAAGGCGTGCCAGGTCATTGTAAAAGGCAAAGATCATCAGCGTCCCCAGCAGGGCGATGCCGATCCGCTGGCCGAATAGCTGCGCCTCGTCCGATACCGGGCTGCCCTTTACCCATTCAATCAAATAGTACATGAGATGCCCGCCGTCCAGGAGGGGGACAGGCAACAGGTTCAACACGCCCAGACTGATGCTCACGATGGCAAGAAACCCCAGAAACGACACCACCCCCACGCTGGCGGAATACCCCGCATATTGGGCGATGCTGATGGGGCCGCTAAGATTGTCCACGGAGAGCACGCCCGTCACCATTTTGAACAGCATGCGCAACGTCAACGCCGACATATCCCAGGTTTTAATCACGGCCTGCACCACGGCCTCGCCCGGTGAATAGCGCATCACGGCGCGCAGTTCTTCCGGCAATTCCCCAGGAATTTTGACACCCGCACCGATACGGCCTATCGTACCTTCCTTGGTTGCCACAGCAACGGGTTGCAACTCAACAGTGCGGCGCGCACCCTGGCGCTCGACTTCGACGCGGATGACGCGTCCGGCGCGGGGCCTGACATATTCAACCCACGCCTCCCAGTCACTTATGGCTTGTCCATCAGCGACAATAATTTTATCACCCGCCATTATTCCCGCCCGTTCGGCGGCACCACCGGCCTCCAGTTGACCAATGATGGGTGGAATAGCCGGACGGTAGGGACGCATGCCAAGGCTGTCGAGCAAATTTCCCTGATCCAGGTCACTTCCCGTCACCGCATTCAAGCCCAGCGTGCGCGTCATCGGCTGGCGGCTTGCATCCTGAACTTGCACCGTCACCGCCTGCTGATCCAGTGCTTTATCGAGCATGGAAAATATCACTGTTTCCCAGGTCGGCGTCGGCTTGCCATTCAAGCTGAGAATGACATCTCCTTTCTGAAAACCGCCGCGCTGGGCGATGGAATTCGGCGCCACCTCCCCAACAATCGGCTTGAGGCCGCTCACGCCAATAATGAAAACCGCCCAATAGGCAATGATGGCGAGCAGAAAATTGAACAGCGGCCCCGCGAACACGATGGCAAAGCGGCTGGCCAGCGGCTTGCGGTTAAAGGCGCGGTGCGCTTCGTGCTGATCGACCGGCGCTTCACGCTCATCGAGCATTTTCACATAGCCACCCAGCGGCACGGCCGCGATGACATACTCTGTGTTATCAGGGCCGCGACGCCACATCCACAGAGGCTTGCCAAAGCCAACCGAGAAACGCAGCACCTTCACGCCCAGCTTGCGCGCCACCCAGTAATGGCCGAACTCATGGACGGTCACCAGCACGCCAATGGCGATGATGAAGAAAAAGATCGAGGATAAAATTGTGCTGATCATGCGCGCTTATTTGTGGCCTCATCCACTCTGCACACAGCGACTTCGCGCGCCAGAGCGTCATCGGCCAGAATAACCTCAAGACTGATGGCATCGCGCGTCGGCACATCGGCAAGCACACGTTCAATCACGGCGGGGATAGCGGTAAACGGCAGCCTGCCATCCAGGAAAGACGCGACCGCAATTTCATTGGCCGCATTGAGAATCGCCGTGGCGGTGCCACCCGATTGCATCGCTTCATAAGCGAGGTGCAGACAAGGAAAGCGGGACACATCGGGCCGTTCGAAGTCCAACCGCGCGACATCGAAGAGGCTTAAGGGGACAACACCGGATTCGATGCGTTGCGGCCAAGCCAGGGCATGGGCGATGGGCGTGCGCATATCCGGGCTGCCAAGCTGGGCCAGTATCGAACCGTCGGCATATTCGACCATGGAGTGAACCACGCTTTGCGGATGCAAGACCACCTGAATCCTGTCCGGACTGGCATTGAACAGCCAGCAGGCTTCGATCACCTCCAGGCCCTTGTTCATCATGGTGGCTGAGTCGACGGATATCTTGCGTCCCATCACCCAATTTGGGTGGGCGCAGGCCTGATCCGGTGTGACATGATGAAGCTCGGAAAGCGGAATATTACGAAACGGCCCGCCCGATGCAGTCAGCAGTATGCGCCGGATACCGGCGGCATCCAGACCGCCGGACACATCACCAGGCAGACATTGAAAGATCGCGTTATGCTCGCTGTCCACAGGCAGCAGCTCGGCGTTACTGGCACGCACTTCGTCCATGAAAATCCGGCCCGCCATGACCAGCGCTTCCTTGTTGGCCAGCAGCACACGCTTGCCTGCGCGCACTGCGGCGAGCGTGGGCAATAGACCGGCAGCGCCGACAATGGCAGCCATCACATATGCCACCTGAGGCAGGGCTGCAACGGTTTCCAGCCCTGCCAGTCCGGCCAGCACCTGGATCCCTGGAGCCGTTGCGCGCAATCGCTCATGCAGGCGCTGCGCCGCATTGGCATCCACCATTACCGCATATTCGGGCTGATGCGCAAGACACTGTTCGTACAAGCGCTCCACATCGGAATTCGCCGTCAGGGCAATGACGCGGTAACGTTCAGGATGTCGAGACAACACGTCGAGCGTGCTGACGCCAATGGAGCCGGTGGCGCCAAGTACAGTGACTCCGATCAACGCAGCATCCCCAGCAACAGCAAGCCTGTCAGGAATACTGGCGCGGCGGCGGTCAGGCTGTCAATCCGGTCGAGCACGCCGCCATGGCCTGGCAACAGCTTGCCGCTGTCCTTCACACCAGCACGCCGCTTGAACATGCTCTCAAAAAGATCGCCCGCAATTGAAAAAGCTACCGTGATCACGCACAGCGACACAAACGCAGGCAGCATGACCGGGGCAACCCCCAGCAGCCTGGCACCCGCCAGCCCCATCACCATGGTCATCGCCAGTGCTCCCCACACACCTTCCCAGGTCTTGCCGGGGCTGATATTCGAGGCCAGTTTGTGACTGCCCCACAAACGTCCGGCAAAGTAGGCCCCCGAATCAGCCACCCAAACAAGCACCATGAGGAACAACACATACTTGGGGCCATAGGACTCACTGCCATGCAATACAACCAGAGCCATCCAGGCGGGCACCAGCGTCAGCATCCCCGCCCCGCCTGCTGTCACGATATTAGCCTGTACAGTAACAGGGCGGATGTTGAACCTTAGCATCCATGCAATCGCCACAAGCCACCACACCGCGCCCACCGATGCACCGGCCAGCATGCCTCCCGGCAGAGTACCGCCAAACCACATAAGTGGTATCGCTATCAGGATATACACCAGCCGGTCGGTAGTCTCGGCGATACCCATCAAGCCGGCCCACTCCCAGAAACCAGCAATGACAATCACCGCCAGTAGCAATGCAAATACAGTGTTAGGCAGCGCGAGAACGCCCCATACAACCAGAGGAATGAGAATGGCTGCGGTAAGCAAACGTTGTTTAAGCACCCTTGTTTCCTTGCTCCTGCTCCACCTGCTCACTGGTGCGCCCAAAGCGACGTTGACGCTTTGAAAAAGAGGCCAGAGCATCTTCAAAGATCCGTCCGTCAAAATCCGGCCACAATGTTTCGGTAAAATAAAATTCCGTGTAGGCCAGTTGCCACAACAGAAAATTGCTGATGCGCTCCTCCCCGCCAGTGCGTATGAATAAATCGGGATCTGGCAGGCCGTGCAGCGCCAGATGTTGCTCCAGGATCTCTTCCGTCACTTGGGATGCGTGCAATTGCCCTGTTTCGACTTTATGCGCTACGGCACGGGCGGCCTGCGCGATGTCCCAGCGACCGCCATAGTTTGCCGCGACAACCAGTGTCAAGCCAGTGTTGCCAGCCGTTCGCTGCTCCGCCGCGATAATTTTTTCCTGTAACTTCACGGAAAAGGCACTGCGTTCGCCGATGACTTTCAAGCGCACATTGTTTTCATGCAGGCGCTTGGTCTCGCGCTCCAGGGCGGTCATAAACAGGTCCATCAACAACCCGACTTCCGAGGGTGGGCGGCGCCAGTTTTCGCTACTGAACGCGAACAGGGTCAACACCTCGATACCACGTTGGCCGCAGGCCTGAACCATGTTGCGTACTGCTTCCACGCCAGCGCGGTGACCGGCAATGCGCGGCAGAAAACGCTTTTTGGCCCAGCGTCCATTGCCATCCATGATGATCGCCACATGGCGGGGGAGGAATGCGGCTGGATGAGTGTTATTTGCCGTGGTAGACATGCCTGCACATTGTGGTGGGGGAAGCGTGAGATAACAGCACATAGGTCGGGGGGGCAGGGGCAGACTTTGTATTTGCAGCCCCCAATCCCGCTTTTTTAAATCTCCATCAGATCGGTTTCTTTGGCCGCTAATGCCTTGTCCGCTTCAGTGATGTATTTGTCCGTCAACTTTTGAATTTCATCCTGCGCCCGGCGTTCCTCATCTTCGGAGATCACTTTCTTTTTGAGTAACTCTTTCAGCTCGGCATTCGAGTCACGGCGAATGTTACGGATAGCGACCTTGCCCGTCTCCGCCTCGGCACGCACCACCTTGATCATGTCGCGGCGGCGCTCTTCAGTCAACGCCGGCAAAGGCACGCGGATGGTGCCGCTGGCGCTGGAGGGATTGAGACCGAGGTTGGAGTTCAGAATCGCCTTTTCAATGACGGGAACCATGTTTTTGTCCCATGGTGTCACGGTCAACGTGCGAGAATCGCTCACTGTGACGTTGGCGGCCTGCCCCACCGGCACCTCATTTCCGTAAAAAGACACCATCACATGATCCAGCAAGCTGGGATGGGCGCGCCCGGTACGCACCTTGGTCAGCTCATCTTTAAGCGCATCAATGCTCTTCGTCATGCGGGCAATGGCGCTTTTTTTAATGTCGTCTATCATTTTGACTCTCCTTCTACAAGCGTACCCTCATCTTCACCCATGACGATGCAGCGCAACGCACCCGGTTTGTTCATATCAAACACCCGCAGCGGCATGTGATGATCACGGCATAGCACAATCGCGGTAACGTCCATCACCATCAGTTTGCGCTCCAGCACTTCATCATACGTCATGCGTTCATAGCGCACGGCGTCAGGATGCTTCATGGGATCCGCCGAATAGACACCATCCACCTTGGTGGCTTTGAGCAGAAGCTGTGCGCCAATTTCGATAGCGCGCAGACTGGCGGCCGAGTCCGTGGTGAAAAAGGGGTTGCCGGTGCCGGCGGCAAAAATCACCACCCGCCCCTTTTCCAGATGACGGATGGCACGGCGGCGGATGTAGTCCTCACAGATCTGGTTGATCTTGATCGCCGACATGACACGCGTGAACACACCCTGATGCTCCAGCGCGTCCTGCATGGCCAAGGCATTCATGATGGTGGCCAGCATGCCCATGTGGTCGCCGGTGACTCGATCCATGCCCGCGTCCGCCAAACCGGCACCACGGAACAGATTACCGCCGCCGACCACCACGCCAACCTGAACACCCATTTGCACCAGCTCGCGCACTTCAGCCGCGACACGATTCATGACATCAGGACTGATGCCAAACTCGCCATCGCCCATCAGCGCTTCACCGCTGAGTTTCAGCAGGATGCGCTGGAATGCAGGTTTTGGGGCAACAGTCACTCGTCAGCCTCCACGCACCTGGGCCATCACCTCGGCGGCAAAGTCTTCCTGCTTCTTCTCGATACCCTCGCCCACTTCAAAACGCTCGAAACGCACTACTTTCGCGTTGGCATCCTGCAGCAGTTTTTCAACTGTCACATCGGGGTTCTTCACAAAGGGCTGACCCACCAGGGTGATTTCGGCCAGGAATTTCTGGATGCGTCCACTGATCATCTTTTCAATGATATTGTCGGGCTTGCCGCTCTCCGCAGCCTGAGCGCGGAAAATGTCCTTTTCCTTCTCGACGATGTCAGCAGACACTTCGTCTGGGGACACACACACGGGCTTGCTGGCGGCAACGTGCATGGCGATATCCTTGGCCAGGGCGGCATTGCCCCCCTGCAACTCCACCAGCACGCCAATACGACCGCCATGCAGGTAGGAACCGACTACACCACTGCTTGCGGTCATCGTTACAAAACGGCGCACGCTGATGTTCTCGCCGATCCTGGCAACCATTTCCTGGCGTGTTGTGTTAATGCTCTTGTCGCTGCCCTTTTCCAGAGGCAAATTCATCAAGGCATCCAGATCGGCAGGTTTGTCAGCCAGCGCCTGTTTCGCCACATGGGCGGCAAAACTCACAAAATCGTCACCCTTGCCAACGAAATCGGTTTCACAGTTGACTTCCACCATGGAACCCTGGGTTGCATCACCATTAAGCTGAATGACTACACACCCTTCAGCAGCGACGCGGCCCGCTTTTTTGTCCGCCTTGGCAAGGCCGGACTTACGCATTGTTTCAACAGCAGTGTCGATATCGCCGTTGGCCTCAACCAAGGCCTTTTTGCACTCCATCATTCCGGAGCCAGTACGTTCGCGCAGCTCTTTTACCAGCGCAGCTGTAATTTCCATAATCAAGTTCTCCACTTAAACTTAATAAACACACTAAATGATAGTCAGAGGGGCGCCATCCATTGCGCCCCTCATTCTGCCCTGACCGGATACGGCTCCGGCGTTACTCTGCGGCGCCAGCCTGCGGCTTCCTGACTGGCTTCTTCGCCATAGCCGCTTTTGCGGGCTTTTTTGGCGCTCTGGCGGGCTGTCCTTCCTCGTCCATTTCGATAAACTCGTCGGCACCGCCGGTCGAGACCATCGTAGCGCGCGCTTCGAGAACAGCATCCGCTGCAGCGCGTGCATACAACTGGATGGCACGGATCGAGTCATCATTGCCCGGAATGGGATAGTCTATGCCGTTAGGGTCATTATTGGTATCGACAATGCCGATCACCGGAACGCCCAGCTTGGTCGCCTCACTCACGGCATTCTTTTCATGGCCGACATCGATCACAAAAAGTGCGTCAGGGACGCCCTTCATATTCTTGATGCCGCCCAAGCTGCGCTCCAGCTTCTCCAGCTCGCGCATATAGCCCAGAGCCTCGCGCTTGTTGAAGCGGTTGATGCTGCCGTCCTGCACCATTGCATCCAATTCCTTGAGGCGCTTGATGGATTGTTTGATGGTCTTGAAGTTGGTCAACATGCCGCCCAGCCAGCGCTGATCGACATAAGGCATACCGCAACGGGCAGCTTCTTCCTTGACCACTTCCTGCGCCGCACGCTTGGTGCCGACAAACAGTACAGTACCCTTGCGGGCTGCCAGGCTGCTGATGAAATTCATGCCGTCGTTAAACATCGGCAGGGTTTTTTCGAGATTGATGACGTGGATCTTGTTGCGGTCACCAAAGATGTACTGCGCCATCCGGGGGTGCCAGTAGCGGGTCTGGTGGCCGAAATGAACACCAGCCTCCAACATGTCACGCATGGAAACATTTGCCATGATCTTGATACTCCAAAAGTTAGGGTTAATCCTCCATGCGCCCCATATATCAACCCGCCTGTTTATTGGTTCTGGCGGGCACCCTGACATATGTGACGGCGCATGTGTGATTTAATGCCTCTGAGGCGATACGCCACAGAGGAACCGGGCCATGAACCCCGGCAATATGCCGAGCCTCATCGCTTAGCTGCGTTTTATACCATAAAACCAAGTCATATCTCAATCAATACTGATCGCTTCACCAGGGGTCCCCCATTAAAAAGTAGGTGGGACACGTATGTAAATCTGTCATTTCAGGCGTTTTCTGCCAGGTGGGACCATTGATGGCACATTGCCACCACGGGGGAGGGTTCACGTCGCAGCGTTGAGGGAGATGATCGGGCCTTCCCATGATCAACGTGAAGAGAGAATTTGTAACTGATTTGTAACATACCGTCATTTATGCTCTGAATCAGCAATGAATTCCCAAGCTGACAGGAGTGATGGTATGAACGCAAAAATGGAAGTGGTCACACACGAGTCAACGGCCCGTGAAATTTCCCATCCGACGCTAAAATTTACGATAGGGTTTTTCGCGGGGTTGTGCGCGGCATTTTCCCCAAAAATACTCACGGTGTTGGCCATCCCTACCGACAAGATTACTTTTTTCAGCTCAAGCTATGTTGCTGTAGGCCTGGCATTCGCAGCGATGATTGGCGCGGTAATACTGATTATTGAGTGGAAGCTCCCGAAAAAGCCTGTTGACACTTTCACGAAAGCGCTGGGGTTGCCAGCATTGCTGGCGGGGGCACTGAATACCGCGTCGGACACAAATAACATCAATGCTTACGTCAAGCATACCGAGCAGATTACCACCGGGACAACTGGAAATGCAGGAATACCCATCCTGCCGTTCTCACCCATATCGCCCATCGAAGATGAGGAAAAGCAGCCCATGGATAATTCATCATCGCTGGAAATTCCCGGGATCAGCGCAGCATACGCCGATACGGGAATACCCAATAACTCGATGATGGCCTTCAATCCCGGCATACAAATACAGGAACAGCGCTATCTCATCGTGCTTGACAGGACGACCAACAGGGATGACGCCATCAAAAAGGCACAAGGGTTGCGTGGCAAGTTCCCAAACGCTAAGGTCGTCCAATCTGGAAATGATTTCCTCATCATTCTTGATTCCGAGGCGCGGCTTAAATCACAGGCATTACCGGATGCGATTCGCATCAGGGATGAGGGTAGCTTTCATCCGTCATTGATGGAGGCGAGGTGAAGTTGCTATCAATCTGAAGAACCAGAAATCCACGAAAAACATGAAATAATCATCTTCATATTGCTGTTTTTATTGATATTTAGCAGGATAATTGCCAAAGAAACCCATGTTTTTTTATTTCATGAGTTTCGTAAAAAAAGTTTCCAAGTGTCGACTCCTATATGCAATTGGGGCACCCCTAGATAAGCAGAAAAATTCGGCAGGAATAACCCCTTGTCAATCACTCACCACATCGGCCCCTTTGGGCGGCACAAACACAAACGTCTTTGCATCGATAGCAGGGTTGCGTTGTAGGTTATTGAATTTCAATCGCGTGTTTTGACCAAAGCTATCGGTTATTTCCATCATGCGCAGGTCGCGTTGATCGAATCCCAGCCTGACCCGCTCAAACTCCCTCTCCTTTGCCTTCGAAACCAGCTCAACCCATTCAAAGCCGTCGCGGGTCGGCAGGCTGGTGATGACGAAGTCCTGTTCCAATGGCCGGGTACCGCTGAGCAGTTGTGCAGGGGTGCCGCCGAGCGCGGCGTCCAGGGGTTTGACTGTTACCTGCTCCAGATCAGCGTCGTAAACCCAGATCTTGCGCCCGTCCGCAACGATTATCTGCTGATAGGGCGCGCGGTAATCCCAGCGAAACTTTCCGGGGCGCTGTAGGGCAAAGGTGCCTTTTGCCTCTTGTATGACTTTGCCTTTGGCATCAGTGACGGTCTGCTCGAAATCGGCACGCAGGCTTTTCACCTCGGTGAAAAAACGCTGCAGACGCTCGCCATTAGCGCCCGCAGCGTGCGTCCAAGACGCTGTCAACACGCACACTGCAAGGCTGATAGCAAGTGCAGTGGCCTTGCACAGGGATTGAAATAATGTTTCTTTTTGTGATTGCATGATACCTACTAATCATTGGAAGGTGGTGGCGGCGCGAGCACTTCGCGCATGCCATTGGATTGCAGGGGACCAACGACGCCGGAACGTTCCATCTCTTCGATGAGGCGCGCGGCACGGTTGTAGCCGATTTTGAGACGGCGCTGCACACCCGATATCGAGGCGCGACGTGATTCGGTGACGATACGCAACGCTTGATCGTAAAGCTGATCGGTCTCGCCGCCGGGTGGCTGGTCCTCGCCCATATACTCTCCCCCACCGCCTGCGTCGTCACCCTGCAGGATCTCTTCCAGATACTGAGGCTCGCCAAGACGTTTGAGGTGGTCCACGACTTTATGCACTTCATGGTCGGCGACAAACGCACCGTGTACGCGCACCGGCACACCAGTACCGGGGGCGAGGTACAGCATGTCGCCATGCCCCAGCAGTTGTTCCGCACCCATCTGATCAAGGATGGTGCGCGAATCAATTTTGGAGGACACCTGGAAGGCGATGCGCGTCGGGATATTCGCCTTGATAAGGCCGGTGATGACATCCACCGAGGGACGCTGGGTCGCCAGAATCAAGTGTATACCCGAGGCACGCGCCTTTTGGGCGAGACGCGCGATCAGCTCCTCCACCTTTTTGCCGACGACCATCATCATGTCGGCCAGCTCATCGACCACCACCACGATGTAGGGCAACGGTGCAAGCTCCTGGGCCACCATGCCCTGCGCTGGCTTAAAGAATGGGTCAGAAATCGGCTGGCCAGCGTCGATGGCATCCTGCACCTTTTTATTATAGCCGCCGATATTACGCACGCCCATGGCGGCCATCAGGCGGTAACGCTTATCCATCTCTGCCACGCACCAGCGCAAGGCATAGGCGGCTTCCTTCATGTCCGTTACCACGGGTGCCAGCAGGTGGGGAATGCCCTCGTAGATCGACAGCTCCAGCATTTTGGGGTCGATCATGATCAGCCGCGCCTCTTTGGGCGTGGCGTTGTAAAGCAGGCTGAGGATCATGGCATTCACCGCCACCGATTTACCCGAGCCGGTGGTACCCGCCACCAGCAAGTGCGGCATTTTAGCCAGATCCACCACCACCGGGTGACCGGCGATATTCTTGCCCAGCGCCAAACTCAGTGGCGAAGAGGCGTTGTCGTATTCTTTGGAGCGCAACATCTCGCTCAGGCGCACAATCTCGCGGTGTTCATTGGGAATCTCCAAACCGACCACAGACTTGCCGGGAATAATCTCCACCACGCGCACGCTGATCACTGAGAGGGAGCGCGCCAAATCCTTCGCAAGCCCTGTGATCTGGCTGACCTTCACCCCCGCTGCGGGCTGCAACTCGAAACGGGTGATAACCGGCCCCGGATGCACCTCCACTACGATGGCATCAATACCAAAATCCTTGAGCTTCATCTCAACCTGGCGTGACATGGCCTCAAGCGCGGCGGGGGACACTGATTCCTTGTGCTCCTCGGGAACATCGAGCAATGCCAGCGGCGGCAACTCGGTGTTTGCGGGATGCTCAAACAGCGGGATCGTGATCTGGCGTTCCTTCTCCACCCTCGGGCTGGGTTCAATCTTTTTGATAACAGGCTCGATGCGCGGTGGCGGGCGCTGCTCGCGCTTGACTTTATCGGCCACCAGCGCCTCACCACGCACCTGACTCGCGCGCCGCCCGGCCAGATATTCCTTGAAACGCGCCACACCCAGCCGCGCGTTATCCAATGCCCGCAGCGTCATACGCCCAGTGGCATCCATCAGGCGAAACCAGGACAGGCCGGTAAACAGCGTGATGCCGGTGAGAAACAGCGCCAGCAGGAATAACGTGGCCCCGATGGGGCTGAATGCGCCCGCCAGGGTGCCCCCCACCACATCGCCGAGAATGCCGCCGGAATTGAGCGGCAGATCGGGTGCTTCCGAACTGAAGCGCAGCGTGGCCAAGCCACTGCCCGCCATCATCGTCAGCACAAAACCCGCCACCTGAAACCCCAGATGCTGCAATGCCTCCGCCCTGTCCTCCGCCTGCTCCTTGTACAGAAGCCAGCCGCCAATACCGACCATCACTGGAAAAAGGTAGGCGAAATAACCGAACAGATAAAGAAAGACGTCGGCGAACCACGCGCCCGCCACACCGCCGCTGTTTTCAACCTTGTCCGTCATGCCGGTATGCGACCAACCCGGATCGGTGGGGTGATAGGTTAGCAGCGATATCAGCAGATACACAGCAATCGCGCCCAGCACCAGGAGTGCGCCTTCGCGCAGACCGCGGCTAACCGCCCCGATCAATGGCGATCCGCCGTCTTTTTTACGTGTTGCTTGCGCCAAGAATCGAACCCTTAAAATAAGTTTTATTTAGCCACAGAAGCGTAGAGAATACAGACCAATCAAATGGATACCTCTCTGCATCTCACCGTGAAGGTGACAATGACAACACCCTGCGCCATGAACCAAAAAGAAAACTCCGCGCCTTCGCGGCAAAAAACATGATAGCCTGTTTGCGGATGATTAAAGTGTGCCCTATTATACAGACCCTCAAGCCATATATGTGATGTGATACCCATGAGCGAAACCAAACACTACCGTCTTTTGATCCTTGGCTCCGGCCCCGCCGGTTACACCGCCGCCGTCTATGCCGCGCGCGCCAACCTTAATCCCGTGATCATCACCGGCCTGGCGCAGGGCGGGCAATTGATGACTACCACCGATGTGGACAATTGGCCCGGCGATGCCCAAGGCGTGCAAGGCCCGGAACTCATGGAGCGCATGCAGAAACACGCGGAACGCTTCGGCACACAGATCGTCTTTGACCACATCAATAAAGCAGAGTTGCAGCAACGCCCCTTCCGTCTCACAGGCGACAGCGGAGTGTACACCTGTGACGCCCTGATTATCGCCACCGGCGCATCGGCGATGTACCTGGGCATACCGTCCGAAGAGACTTACAAAGGCCGAGGCGTATCCGCCTGCGCCACCTGCGACGGTTTCTTTTACCGCAACCAGCCGGTAGCGGTGATCGGCGGCGGCAATACCGCTGTGGAAGAGGCGCTGTACCTCTCCAACATCGCCTCCCACGTTACCGTGGTACACCGCCGCGACAAATTCAAATCTGAAAAGATTCTCGCCGATCACCTGATGGAAAAAGTAAAAAGCGGCAAGGTCACCATCGAGTGGAACCACACCCTTGATGAAGTGCTGGGTGATGCAAAGGGCTCCAATGCCATACGCGTCAAAAATGCACAGGATGGCAGCACCAAAGACATCGCCGTGCAGGGCGTGTTTATCGCCATCGGCCACAAACCGAATACCGATTTGTTCGACGGACAACTGGAGATGAAGGGTGGCTACCTCAAAGTCAAAAGCGGTGCCGAGGGCAACGCCACCGCCACCAGCATCTCCGGTATATTCGCGGCGGGCGACGTGGCCGACCACATCTACCGCCAAGCCATCACCTCCGCCGGATCGGGCTGCATGGCGGCACTGGATGCGGAGCGGTATTTGGATGGTTTGGGGAAGACGGGTTAACTCTATTGCCTCGGTTGTTGCCGCTCAGCGGAAACAGCCGTTTTCTGGTATGCAACTCACCCTCCTCGACAGTCTCGCCACCCTCCCCGCTGCTCAATGGAACTCCCTGGCAGGCGACGAAAACCCCTTCCTGCGTCACGAATTCCTCACTGCACTGGAGCGCCACCACTGTGTCGGGGCCGAAGCGGGCTGGTGGCCACAGCATTTGATCGTCGAAGAAAATGGGCAATTGCTCGGCGCCGTGCCGATGTATCTCAAGAACAACTCCTATGGTGAATTCGTATTTGACTGGGCGTGGGCCGAGGCCTACCAGCGCAGCGGGTTGCGTTACTACCCGAAGCTGGTGGTTTCCATCCCCTACACACCAGCCACCGGATCACGCCTGCTGTTGGCCGACACGCCCCATCGTGAAGCTGTCGCCGATCTGCTGATTAAAGGCGCAGGGGATCATGCACGCAACCTCAAGGTTTCCACCCTGCACTGGTTGTTCACCGATGAGGCCGATACCCAGCGCCTGGAAAGGCATGGCCTGATGCGACGTGTCGGCTGCCAGTATCACTGGGCGAATCAGGGCTACCGCGATTTTGATGATTTCTTGAGTGGTTTTTCCGCAGAGAAGCGCAAAAAGATCAAACGCGAGCGTCGTCAGGTGCGGGAATCCGGCGTGGCGCTGGAGCTATTAAATGGTCATCAGATCGACGATGAACAATGGGACATCTTCCATGCCTTCTACGCATCCACCTTCGATGAAAAAGGTGGCATAGCCTCGCTGACACTGGAATTCTTCAAGGAGCTGGGGCGTACGATGCCCGAGCAAACCCTGCTCATCATGGCCCGCCACGACGGACGTTACGTAGCCGGAGCTTTTTTTATGCGCGGGCGGGATACATTGTATGGCCGCCACTGGGGCTGCAATGAACACTTCCACAGCCTGCACTTCGAGGCCTGTTATTACCGCGCCATTGACTACTGCATCGAGCACGGCCTCACGCGTTTCGAAGCCGGGGCGCAAGGTGAACACAAGATCAGCCGCGGCTTCCTGCCCACACCCACTTACTCCGCGCACTGGATCGCCCACGAAGGCTTCCGTAACGCCATCGAAGATTTTGTGGCGCGGGAGAAAATCGTCATGGAAGGACACATTCAGGAACTCGCGGAGCATTCGCCTTATAAATGCAGAACGGGTTAGCATCAAATCACCCGCTCATTCCCCCCATCCACCGGCACTTGCGCCGCTGTGGTCTTGGCGAATAACGGGCCGCACATCTCGGCGGCGAGCTCCGCTACATCGCGGCTGGTAACTTCCACGCCCAGCACGTTGTTGCGTTTATATTCTTCCACGCTCAGGCCATAGTGCCTGGCGCGTGCTTGCAACACTTCGTCGGTCCAGATACCGGTGTCGAACACAGCGTTAGGATGCAGGGAGTTGATGCGGATGCTGTCTTTACCCCATTCCAGGGCGGCCACCCGTGCAAGCTGATTCAAGGCCGCCTTCGAGGCGGAGTAGGCGGCGGCACCGGGGCCGGGCGCAGGGACGTTTTTCGAGCCGATAATCACCACCCTCCCCCCTTTGGGCGCATGCTTGAGCAGCGGATGGGTTTCGCGCATCAGCGCCAGGTTGGCATCCAGGTTGATGCTCATCACCTTGCGCCATTCCTCCGTAGGTAACGCATCAATTCTGCGTCCTGGCGGGAAGATGCCGGCGTTGAGAATCAGCATATCCAGACCGCCAAAGGCACGAACACCGGCTTCCAGGACGCTGGCAATCTCTGCCTCATCGGTCACATCGCATACCATGCCGAGAAAGTCGGGACGCGTATAAAGCTGCGTGATGACCGGATTGATATCCAGCCCAATCACCGCCGCGCCGCGAGCCAGCAAGGCGTCGACACAGGCCTTGCCAATGCCGGACGCCGCGCCGGTGACCAGCGCAATCTCGCCGGTAAACAGCGGCGGCCTGCCGCTCTTGCGCAGCTTGGCCTGCTCAAGATCCCAGTATTCCATATCAAAGATGTCCTTCGCGGGCAGTGCTTGCCAGCCACCCAATGCCGTTGCGCGCAGAATGACCTCGATGGTGTGCTGGTAGATATCTCTGACAATCGCGGCGTCCTTGACGGTGCGCCCCACGGAACAAAGGCCCAGCTCGGGATCGAGAATCACTCGTGGCGCAGCATCGAGCATGGTCTTGGGTTCTTTCGCGGTGGGCGCGTATTCGTCAAAGTAAGCCTTGTAGGCGGCAGCATAGGCATCGACATCGCGCCCCAAACAAGGCAGTCGCTTGGTGCGGATCACGTGATCTGGTGTAGCTGGTCCCTGCTGCGAGATCACCGCAACATCGTCGCGACGCGCAAAAGCCAGGCTGCGTGGATCCGAATCGGTGGCGAGTATCACAGGAAACCCTGCCACGGCAGAAATATCACGGCGCAGGTTCGCAATCTCCAAACGTTGCGGTTCGCTGGAGATGCCGACGATGGGCGCCGGCAGGCTCCAGGCGCGACGGCGCACCAGATACTGCTCGGCGCGTGTCACAAGGCTAATCATGCGTTCATAGGCAACCTTCGCGGTCGGCCCGAAGGAAAATATCCCATGATTCATGAGTATCATGCCCAAGGTATCTTTGTGAGCCTGCTCGGCGAATGCCTGTGCACACAAGCGCGCAAGATCGAAGCCGGGCATGATATAGGGAACGATCACAACTGAATTGCCATAGATCCTTTTGACACGATTCAGACCCGCCGCCGTGTTGGTCAAGGTCACTATGGCGTCGGAGTGGGTATGATCAACATATTTATGCGGCAGAGTGGCGTGCAGGATAGTCTCGACCGATGGCGCGGGCGCGGAAGCACGCGTCATGTGCGTCACCAGTTCGTTCACCATCTGCGGGTCCGACAGCGTATCGAGCTTGGCCAGGGCCAGCATATGATTCAAACGCACCGGCGAAAAACCGGCGGCCTCGATAGTCTCCAGATCCCAGCCACTGCCCTTCACATAAAGCAGGGTTTCATCCTCGCCGAGGATGTTTTTTTCGGTGATTTTCACCGAAGTATTGCCGCCACCATGCAGCACCAGCGTGGTATCGCGCCCGAGCAGACGCGAGGTGTATACACGCTGATCTAACTCGCCGGGGTATAGGCTGGCTTCCTGGTCATTCCAAAGGCTGTTCATGGGCTACTCTCACAGTACGGCGAATAATTGGGTAGCCCGTATTGTAAGGGAATTTCAGGTTTGCCGTCCTGAGTCTGCGAGAGGCAATAATTTATTCGATCCCCCCTTAGCGAGCAATGAATTCCGGCGTGGTATACAAACAGTTGTGACCATTGCAGTAAAACACCACGTCCATTTTTTTGCCGGGCTGGGCATAGAGCGCGGCAGGGGTAGATAGAAGATGCGCTAACGGATTAATTTCCAGAACATCCTCCTCTTTTATCAAGGCGGTTTTCGCGTCTGGAGGCGTTTCAGAAAGCGGGGTAGCAGCAATGTGCGCCGGAAACGAGGTGAGCATCGATATCTGCTCATCAGCAAGACCAAGCGGGCTGTTAAATACCATAACGAACGTCAATGCGCTCCAAAAAGTGTATTTCATGGTTTTTCTCCTTGAGACGGGGTTCACGATTGAATTCTGACGAGCCAACGGACAAGCCGGATAGTTTGTTTAGCGTCCCGGGAAAGCCGGACTTTAGACACCCGTTAATGACAACCGGGCCGTTGCATGGGAACGGGTTCTGGTTTAACCTTCTCCACACATTCAAGATGACCGAGCTCGTAGACTCTTAGGCAGACTCTTAACCCTGCGGTTTCTCAGTCACCCCCAGGAATCTGTCAGCAACCCAACCGTGAAAACCGACACTCGCAATCTTCCATCCCCCCTTTCAGGCCAGCCCCTCGCCGACCGCATGCGGCCCACGCGCCTGGAGGATTTTTCCGGCCAGACGCATCTGCTCGGGCCAGGCAAGCCGCTGCGACTGGCGATTGAAGCCGACAGACTTCATTCCATGGTGTTTTGGGGGCCACCGGGCACCGGCAAGACCACGCTGGCGCGGCTCATCTCACAGCACGCCCAGGCCCAATTTATCAGCGTCTCAGCCGTCCTGGCGGGGGTGAAGGAGATCCGCGCCGCCGTGGACAAGGCGCAACAGACGCGCGACACGCACGGTCAAGGCACGGTGTTGTTCGTGGACGAGGTACACCGTTTCAACAAGGCGCAGCAGGACGCGTTTCTCCCCTATGTTGAGGACGGCACGTTCATCTTCATCGGTGCCACCACCGAAAATCCCTCGTTTGAACTCAACAACGCATTGCTGTCGCGTGCGCGCGTCTATGTGCTCAAAAGCCTGCAACCCGTGGATATCCGCCATATCATCGACCGCGCCCTGGCAGACACGGAACGTGGCTTAGGCGCCCGCCAGCTCGACATCCCCGGCGATCTGCGCAACCGCATGGCGGAGGCTGCCGATGGCGATGCGCGCCGCGCCCTGAATTTTCTGGAAATGGTGACAGACCTCGCCCAGCCACAAAATGGGCACGAGGTGGTGACGGAAGAGCTGCTCGACGAGGTGTTATCGGGCGGCGTGCGGCGGTTTGATAAGGGCGGCGAATATTTTTATGATCAGATATCGGCCCTGCACAAATCGGTGCGCGGCTCCTCACCCGACGCAGCGCTGTACTGGCTGGCGCGGATGCTCGATGGCGGCTGCGACCCGCTGTATCTGGCGCGGCGCATAGCGCGTATAGCAAGTGAGGATATCGGCAACGCCGATCCGCGCGGCCTGCAACTGGCACTGAATGCCTGGGACGTACAGGAGCGGCTGGGCAGCCCCGAGGGGGAGCTGGCATTGGGGCAAGCGGTGGTTTATCTGGCCTGCGCACCCAAGAGCAACGCCATATACAAGGCATTCAACGCCGCCATGGACGACGCGCGTAAACTTGGCACGCTAGAGGTGCCACTGCACCTGCGCAACGCCCCGACCCGGCTGATGAAAGGCATGGGCTACGGCGGCGGCTACCGCTACGCGCATGACGAGGGGCAAGGTTACGCGGCGGGCGAGAAATACTTTCCTGAGGAAATGGGCGAAAGAAGATATTATCATCCCGTGGCACGCGGACTGGAGATCAAAATCGCGGAAAAACTGTCTCACTTGAGGAAGCTGGATAAAGACAGCGAAAAATAGGATTTCGAATTCAGGTGCCCTTCAGAGGATCAAAGAGATGAAACAGCTACAACTCAAACATATTGCTCTCGGTATGATATTCGCACTCACTTTGGGTGGCTGCGCCTCCGCCTTCAGAACAAGCGGCGGCGTTGTGATGTTATCGGGAGCCAAACCAGCCATTCCGGCCCCGGTCGAAACAATCCAGATATTCCTTACCCCACCCACGCAATCCTACAAGAAAATTGCATTGATCAGCTCAAGCGTTCCTGTGTCCGGCAACTACGGCATTGCACAAGCCGAAGCCGCAGCCCTGGAAGAATTAAAAAAACAGGCGGCCAGCGCCGGGGCCGATGGTGTCATTGACATCACACGCGAGGTGCTGGCGGGAGATACCCTGATCTCCTCGTCGGGCTGGGGCGGCGGCACAGTTTTTACCGGCGCGCCCGTCACAGAAGCGCAACTGCAAGCACTACGGCTACGCCCCAATCAACAGACAACATCCATCAGCAGTTATTACACCATCAACTTTCGTGCTCAAGCGATACAGCTTGAGGACAAAAAATGATTAACTGTGTAGGTTGGGTCAAGCGACGCGGACCCAACATTGCGCTGAAGCAATAACTTTGTTGGGTCCGCTTCGCTTGACCCAACCTACTTTAAGTAAACAGCACTGGACATAATCCCAATCATTTACACCGTATAAAAACACAAAATTTGAACCAGATTTTCCTGATTGCCGCAGGTGGTGCCGTGGGTTCCGTGCTGCGTTTTTTGGTGTCCACTGGCGTGCATGGCATTCTTGGGCGCGCCTTTCCGTATGGCACGCTGGCGGTCAATGTGCTGGGATCATTCATCATGGGGCTGCTTTACGTCCTGTTGATTGACAGATTCAATATGAGCGGGGAATGGCGTGCAGCATTGCTGGTGGGATTGCTCGGCGGTTTCACCACCTTCTCCAGCTTTTCCATTGAAACGCTTAACCTGTTTGAAACGGGTGAAATAGTAAAGGCGCTGCTGAATATCCTGTTAAGTGTCGGCGTGTGCATCATCGCCACATGGCTGGGCGTGATTATCGGGAGGCAAGTATGAAAACTATTGAAGTCGTCATGGTTCGCGTATACCTCATGGAACATGAAGGCCACTTGAACACTCTGCTCAATCGACTGCACGACTGGGGCAAGGTCCGTGGCGTAACCGTATTTCGCGGCATCGCCGGTTACGGAGAGTCAGGGACATACACATCTGCCTTGGTGGATATGTCGCTGAATTTGCCGCTGGTCGTCGAATTTTTTGAGGAGCCAGGCAAGGCCGCTGAGATACTGGACTATTTGGATGATGTCATCAAACCGGGCCACGTTGTGAGTTGGCCCGCAAAATTGAGCGTAAAGGAAGAATAATGCTGGATCCAAAGTTATTACGTAGTGAATTGGATGAAACCGCCCGCCAACTGGCACGGCGCGGCGTGGTGCTGGACACCCAAAAGATTGCGGCGCTAGAGAGCAAGCGCAAGGAATTGCAGGTGCTCACGCAAAACCTGCAAAACGAACGCAACACCAGCGCCAAGGCCATTGGCAAAGCCAAGGCAACGGGCGAGGATGCCGCGCCGCTACTGGCCGCAGTGGCAGACCTGGGGGACAGGCTCAAGGAAGCCGAAGCGCAGCTTGAGCAGATTCAGCAAGAATTCAACGCAATTTTGCTAGGCATTCCGAACATTCCTCACGCCAGCGTGCCCGACGGGCGTGACGAAAACGATAATGTGGAAATACGCCGCTGGGGCGAGCCGCCACAGCTTGATTTCGAGCCCAAGGATCACGTCGATTTGGGTGCCACAAATGGCCTGCTGGATTTTGAAACGGCGACCAAGATCACCGGCGCGCGCTTTTCCGTCATGTACGGCCCCTTGGCGCGACTGCACCGCGCGCTGATTCAGTTCATGCTCGACCTGCACACCCAGCAGCACGGCTATACGGAAACCTATGTACCCTACCTGGTCAACGCCGACAGCCTGCGCGGCACTGGGCAGTTGCCCAAGTTCGAGGAAGACCTCTTCGCGCTGAAGGGTGAACAGAATTATTACCTCATCCCCACCGCCGAAGTGCCCGTCACCAACATAGTGCGCGACGTGATTGTCGAGGCAGATCACATGCCTCGCAAGTATGTGTGTCACACCCCCTGCTTTCGCAGCGAGGCCGGTTCCTACGGCAGAGACACACGCGGCATGATCCGCCAGCATCAGTTCGAGAAAGTGGAGCTGGTGCAGATCGTGCGCTCCGAAGATTCCGTCGCAGCGCATGAACAACTTACCGTTCACGCCGAAACGGTGCTGCAAAAACTCGGCCTGACCTACCGCGTCATGGCGCTATGTACCGGCGACATGGGCTTTGCCTCCACCAAAACATACGACCTGGAAGTCTGGCTACCCGGCCAAGGCAAATACCGAGAGATTTCCTCTTGCAGCAACTTCGGCGACTTCCAGGCACGCCGCCTCCAGGCCCGCTGGCGCAACCCCGCCACCGGCAAACCGGAGCTGGTGCATACACTCAACGGTTCGGGGCTGGCGGTGGGCCGCACACTGGTAGCGATCATGGAGAACTATCAGGACAAGGATGGACGCATCCGCATTCCTGATGCGCTACGGCCTTATATGGGCGACGTAACGGTGATTGGATAACTCGAAAACCCTGTAGGGTGCGCTGTACCCATGAAGGGTACAATGTGCGCACCTTTCATTTTCATTATGGTGCGTGAGACGCACCCTACCCTTTGTACATTGGCAATCACGAGGTGCCTTAGCGTGGATTTTCTGCCGGTATTTCTCAATATAAAAAATCAGCCGTGCCTGGTAGTAGGCGGTGGCGAAATAGCCGCGCGCAAGGTTGGCCTGCTGCTGCGCGCCGGAGCGCGGGTAACCGTAGTCTCGCCGCTGTTGAATGATGCGCTGACTGAGTTGCGCGATGCGGGGAAGATCCAGCACCGTGCCGCCCATTTTCAAGAATCTGATTTGGCCGGCACAGCGCTGGCCATTGCGGCAACGGATGACATTGCTGTCAACCAACTGATTTCCGAGTCAGCCAAACAGCGCAGCATTCCCGTCAATGTGGTCGATCAGCCGGAACTGTGCAGCTTCATCCTCCCCTCCATCATCGACCGCTCGCCAGTCATCGCCGCAATCTCCACCGGCGGCACGTCCCCGGTGCTGGCGCGGCTGTTGCGCGCACGGCTGGAGACGCTGATACCCGCATCATATGGGCGACTGGCCGAACTGGCGGCACGTTTCCGTGATCCGGTAAAGCAGCGCTTTGAAAACACCACGCAACGCCGCCGTTTTTGGGAAAAAATACTTCAAGGCCCGGTTGCCGAGATGGTCTACAACGGCCGTGACGATGAGGCAGATGTCGCCATCCAGGCCGCGCTGGAAGATGCGTCAAGCACGGACTCCCTGGAACGCGGCGAAGTCTATCTGGTCGGCGCTGGCCCCGGCGATCCCGACCTGCTTACCTTCCGCGCCCTGCGCCTTATGCAGCAGGCCGATGTCGTACTATACGACCGCCTGGTAACACCGGAAATATTAGACCTGGTACGCCGCGAAGCCGATCGCATCTACGTCGGAAAAAAACGCGCTTACCACACCCTGCGACAAGAAGAAATCAATCAGGAATTAGTCCGCCTTGCCAAGCAAGGCAAGCGCGTGCTGCGTCTGAAAGGCGGCGACCCCTTCATCTTCGGGCGCGGTGGCGAAGAGATCGAAACACTCGCCGAAGAAGGCATCCAATTCCAGATCGTCCCTGGCATCACCGCCGCTTCCGGCTGCGCCAGCTACGCCGGCATCCCCCTCACCCACCGCGATTACGCGCAATCCGTGGTGTTCGTCACCGGACACCTCAAGAATGGTTCGATGGACCTCAACTGGGCGAATCTCGTGCAACCCCAGCAAACCGTGGTGATCTACATGGGACTGGCGGGCCTGGATATTTTGTGCGGTGAATTAATCAATCACGGCATGCCCGCAGACAGACCCATCGCCCTGATACAACAAGGCACCACCCCTCACCAGCGTGTCATCATCGGCACGTTGGAAACCCTGCCTGGCATAGTCGCCGCGACTGAAGTGCATGCGCCCACCTTACTGATCGTAGGCGAGGTTGTAAGGTTGCGGGATAAATTGGCATGGTTTGAAACTGGAAGATGATTTCTTCAGATCACCTTGGAATACCGCTGCCCCACCTTTTCGCGCAGGTAGGCGTCGAACACCATGCAGATATTGCGTATCAATAATCTACCGGCGGGCAACACATGAATATGATGCTCATCAATATGCAATAGTCCATCGTTCTGCATGGACAGCAGATCCTCCTGCTCACGATTGAAATAGGCGTGATAGCTGATCCCGAATTGGCGTTCAATAGAAGGGATGTCCAGCTCAAAATGACAGATGAGTTGGGTAATGATCTCGCGCCGCAACACATCATCGTCACTCAGCTCAATGCCACGGAACACCGGCAATTGGCTGGCGGCGAGACGCTGATAATAGTCATCAATGCCGCGCATATTCTGGCTGTAGGTATTGCCCACCTTGCCAATGGCAGTGGTGCCCATGGCGATGAGGTCGCAGTCGGCATGGGTGGAATAGCCCTGGAAGTTGCGGTACAGGGTGCGGCTGCGTTGCGCGATGGCAAGCTCGTCATCGGGCTTGGCAAAGTGGTCCATGCCGATATACACGTAACCGGCCTGGGCAAGACGTTCAATGGTCATGCTCAGAATATCGAGCTTTTCGGCGGGCGACGGCAGATCGGCTTCATTGATGCGGCGCTGCGGCTTGAACAGTTCAGGCAGGTGCGCATAATTGAATACCGACAGGCGATCCGGGTTGACAGCGATGATCTTGTCGAGAGTGCGCGCAAAACTCGCCACGCTCTGAAACGGCAGTCCATAGATCAAATCGATGCTCACCGACTTGAAGCCGCAACGGCGGGCCTCTGCGAGCACCTCCATGGTCTCCTCCTCGCTCTGAATACGATTGACCGCCTTTTGCACCTGCGGATCGAAATCCTGCACCCCCATGCTCATCCGGTTGAAACCAATCTCGCGCAGCAGTACGATGGTCTCCGCGCCGACCTCGCGCGGGTCGATCTCGATCGAATATTCGCCGCTGTCATCATTGCGCAGCGTAAAATATTCGCCGGTCACACGCATCAGCTCGCGCATTTCGTCATGGCTGATGAACGTCGGCGTGCCGCCGCCCCAGTGCAACTGGTCCACGGTGCGTGAACGGTCAAACAGCGCCCCCTGCATTTCAATTTCCTTGAACAGCCGCGCCAGATAGGGCGCGGCGCGGGAACGGTCCTTGGTGACCACCTTGTTACAGCCGCAATAAAAACAAACGGTGTCACAGAACGGGATGTGAAAATACAGCGATAGCGGCGAGGCCACGCTATTGGTTGAAAGGGCAGCGGCGCGATAGTCCGCGTCAGTGAAACCTTCATGGAACTGCACAGCAGTCGGATATGAAGTATAACGTGGTCCGGATGTGTCGTAGCGGCGAATCAGGGCGGGGTCGAACACCAGTGTTTGATCCATGATCATTCCTGTTTTTTTATGTCAGTCAGCGAGGATGAAACTTCTTCGCCTATTCTACCACTAACGTAGTGGATATACCTTCGCCCGGCAGTGGTAAGATTGCCCACCTATGGTCAAAAAATCAAAAATCAGCAAGGAAGACAGCGAGTTATTCCGCAGCACTGTGGGATCTGTCAGGCCGCTATTGCACGACAAGATCGAGCCGCAGCCGCCGCGCGCCAAGTCTATCCCCAGACAGACCTGGCGGGATGAGCAAGAGGTACTGCGCGACATGCTGTCCGACGACATCGATACCGCCGAACTGGAAACTGGCGATGAAGTGCTGTTTACCCGCCCCGGCCTGCAACACAACCTGCTGCGCAAACTGCGCCGTGGTCAGCTCAGTGTCGGCAGTCAGCTCGACCTGCATGGCCTGACCGTCCCTGAAGCACGCCAGGCGCTTGCGGATTTTTTACACGCTTGCCAGAT
>CAMTYI010000129.1:0-3987 GCA_947085925.1 uncultured Gammaproteobacteria bacterium | reverse complement strand
GTTGGCGCCGACCTGGAACTGGGCGTTGTTAAGTGAACCATCCAAGGTGTTCAAACCATTGAACTGGGTCGTATTGGCCACACGGTTAATTTCCTGCTGAATTTGGCTAACTTCCTGTTGCAGAGAAGCACGATCCGAAGCGGAGTTTGTACCGTTGGCACCCTGCACGGCCAATGCGCGCATGCGCTGCAGCAGATCAGTGGTGGTAGCCAAACCACCTTCAGCGGTCTGAGCCAGCGAGATGCCATCGTTGGCATTACGAGAGGCCTGGTTGAGGCCATTGATCTGGCTGGTCATCCGGCTGGAAATCGCAAGTCCGGCGGCGTCATCTTTGGCGCTATTGATGCGCAAACCTGAAGACAGGCGCTGCAGAGAAGTGGACAATTCTGACGACGAAGTCATGAGGTTGCGTTGAGCATTTAACGAAGCAACATTGGTATTGATAACTGACATGATAGTTCTCCTCTTGCCGTGAGAAAGCCTTAATGTAATGGCTTGATCACGGAGATTGATAATTAGCGGATATGTTTCATAAGGTGAAACATTTACCGCTTCCGATTAGGTTATCGGTTAGCTGGCAATCAAACTTTAGGTAAATTTTGTGGAGAATAGCTATAGAGAGTAAAAATTATCTACGCTGACAAGCCACGCGCCAACGCCATCACTTCTTCACAAGGAATCCGTCGAATAACCTCATGGGTTTCCATATCAATGACTTTGACCACCACCCGGCCACTGCTTTCGTCGATACTGAATTGCATATCACGTCGATAATTTTGAATGAACCGGTTTAAACTGCTGACTGCCCCTTTCAAAGAGGTATCGGCTGGTCCGTCCGGCTCACCACAGAAAGGAGCATCGGGCATAACAGACAATGATTTTTGTTGTGGTAAAGGGCCCTGCAACCCATTTTCCGAGTCCGCGCTCAAACCACAAGACTGGGACTCTGCGACCATTTCAGAGATGTCAGGAACCATTATATCTACCTCATATCACTGCGTAAAAACTCACCCGGACGTCCCAACCCGAGTGAGCCCATCATCAACTTACCGCAACACCGTAAATACTCCGTTTGGTAACACATTAGCCTAGGCCAATATCACCGTTCCCACCTGCTGCAGGATCTGGTCGTGGCTCAGGTGTGCCATGTTAACTACATCGCTGGTGTTGAGCACCACCTGACATGAGCCTCTGATTTCGTGCCATTATTCAATCTGTGATAGCCAAGTCCTTCGCATCATCCTTGGCACTATTGATGGGGACAACTGGAAGACAGATCTTGCAAAGTGGGTTCGAGAGGAAATTTGACCCTGGTAAGATTAAACTGTGCATTGCGCCAAGCAATATCGGCATTATTAACTTGGCACATGGCGCTTTCTCCTCGTCCCGCAAGCGGGCAGAGTTTAAACCTGTCGACTTGCGGATGTGGTTTGATATTTAACGGACATATTTCTCATACGAAATATTCACTGCGTCCGGTTTCGTTATCGGGCTAGAGAGGGTGAAACTTTAGGGGATGTTCATACTGTCTTCAGCAGTGCCCGCTGTGAGCGGTAATCTGGAAATCTTGCGTCCATACTTAATAAATAGCTGGCTGATATCCGATGCACAGCCACCGCGTAACCGAAAAATCGATGGGCGAGGCGCCATAACCCGCCTGATACGGGCACGCACCCCGCGTTCAGACTCATTTTGGAGAAGACGGCACCTGTGCTTCTGTGGCAAAATCTGGGGTATCCTATTTCGATTTTGGCATTGAGACACATAAAGATGGCGACGCACAAGAACAACCTGAACAGTTTTGGCACCCAGTCCACCCTCACCGTTGACGGAAAAAATTACCTCTACCATTCGCTGCCAGCGCTGGCACAGGCCGGAATCGGCGATAGTGCGCGGCTGCCCTTTTCGCTCAAGATCCTGCTGGAAAATCTGTTGCGCCAGGAAGATGGCGTTGCGGTTAAAAAGGCCGATATCGAGGCGCTAACACGGTGGAATCCCACGGCCGAACCTGACCAGGAAATCTTTTTCATGCCATCGCGGGTGCTGCTCCAGGACTTCACTGGCGTCCCCGCCGTTGCCGACTTGGCAGCGATGCGTGCCGCATTGCAGCGCCTGGGCGGCGACCCCAGCAAGATCAACCCTTTCACGCCCGCCGATCTGGTGATTGACCACTCGGTACAGGTAGACCAGTACGGCAGCTCCACGGCTTTTCAGGCCAATGCCACCCGCGAATTCGAACGCAACAGTGAGCGCTACCAGTTTCTGCGCTGGGGGCAAAACGCCTTCAACAACTTCCGTGTTGTGCCGCCGGACAACGGCATCGTCCATCAGATCAACCTCGAATATCTGGCGCCGGTGGCGATGGTTGCCGAGCAGGATGGCGTTGCGTGGATCTATCCCGACACGGTGATCGGCACCGATTCCCACACCACCATGATCAATGGCTTGGGCGTACTGGGCTGGGGCGTGGGCGGCATCGAGGCTGAGGCGGCGCTGCTCGGCCAGCCCAGCTCTATGCTCATCCCACAGGTGGTGGGATTCAAGCTGGTCGGCAAGCTGCCTGCCGGTGCCACCGCCACTGATCTGGTACTGACTATCACCCAGGTGCTACGCAAAAAGGGCGTGGTGGGCAAATTCGTGGAATTTTATGGCCCCGGCCTTGCCTATCTGACTCTAGCCGACCGCGCCACTATCGCCAATATGGCCCCGGAGTACGGTGCGACCTGCGGCATCTTCCCGGTGGACAGCCAGACCACCGGCTACCTGCGCCTCACCGGACGGGAACATCTGATACCGCTGGTGGAGGCCTATTACCAGGCGCAAGGGCTGTGGTATTCGCCGGATCAGCCCGAACCGAACTACTCGGAGACCGTCGTATTCGATCTCGGCTCCGTGGTGCCATGCCTGGCCGGCCCATCGCGTCCGCAAGACCGTGCCCCGCTTGCCGAAGTACGCAACTCATTCCGCAAGTTACTTGCTAATCAGTACAAAGAAGAAGCCTCCGCCCTGCATAAGGAAGAGTTCAATCACTGGCTGAATGAGGGTGGCAACCCCGTCCTTATTACCCCGGAACTGGCGCCTGCCCACCCGGACGAGGCGCTGAATGTGTTCGGCACCTGCGTGCCGGTGCGCCAGCCCGATGGCCTGGCTTATAAACTCTGCCACGGTTCGGTAGTGATCGCCGCCATCACCAGTTGCACCAACACCTCCAACCCGTCAGTGATGATCGCTGCGGCGCTGCTGGCGAAAAACGCGGTGCAGCGCGGCCTACAGGTCAAACCTTGGGTCAAGACCAGCCTCGCGCCCGGATCAAGGGTAGTCACCGATTACCTTATCAAGTCCGGCCTGATGCCGTATTTGGAGGCATTGCGCTTCCATCTGGTGGGTTACGGCTGCACCACCTGCATCGGCAATAGCGGCCCGTTGTCCGACCACATATCGCAGGCCATTCTCGATGGCGATCTCGCGGTAGCGTCGGTGCTGTCCGGCAACCGCAATTTCGAAGGGCGCGTCAATCCACTGGTGCGCGCCAACTATCTCGGTTCGCCGCCACTGGTGGTGGCCTATGCGCTGGCAGGCAACATCAACATCGACCTGACGGTAGATCCCATCGGCATCACCCCCACCGGCGAAATGGTCTACCTCAAGGATATCTGGCCTTCCAACGAGGAAATTGCCGAACTGGCGCGCACCCATGTGGTATCCACCCAATACAAGCGCACCTACGCGGACATCTTTCACGGTAATAGTGAATGGAACAGCTTGGAAGTGCCCAGTGGCCAGTTATTTGACTGGAATAATGATTCGACTTACATCAAGGAGCCGCCTTTCTTTGACGGCATCACCACCACGCCCGCACCACTCACCGACATTGTTCAGGCGCGCGTGCTGGCACTATTGGGGGATTCCGTCACCACCGACCACATATCCCCTGCCGGCTCCATCGGCAAAGCCAGCCCCGCCGGGAAATACCTGATCGGCCTGGGC
>CAMTYI010000128.1:0-9594 GCA_947085925.1 uncultured Gammaproteobacteria bacterium | reverse complement strand
TAATGAATGAGAGAAAAACCAACACGTTTACGCCCCGATCCGCTGCGTGAACGGCCTCCCGAACTGGGGGGTTGCTTAAAACCAAAAGCGGACAGTTGATGTGCTACATAACCGGACAGGTCTATTTGTTGCTAACAGACTGACTGAGTGCAACATTTGGGGCCAGAGCATAAATGGCTTTGAGTATGCTATAACCACTGCTGCATAACGCCTCTCAAACAGGCCACCAAGGTTACCCGAATGCGCTTTGACACTATTTTCAAACACGCCCCGTTCAGCATCCAGGTGTTCTCGCCGGATGGCGAGACCATCCTCACCAGTCCCGCGTGGGAGGAGCTATGGGGCACCTCGCTGGAAAAAATGGGGGGGTATAACATACTGAGTGACCCGCAACTGGTCGAAAAGGGGGTAATGCCTTATATCCAGAGGGCTTTTTCGGGGGACGCCACCGTGATTCCCGCCATCTGGTACGACGCCCAAAGGGTTGATCCTGACGGCGCACCGCCTCGCTGGGTACGCGCGTTCATCTATCCTATCAAAGACGGTGAGCGGATCACCGAGGTGGTCATCATGCACGAAGACCTCACAGCTCAAAAGCTGGCCGAGGATGAATTGCGCAACACACACGATGAACTGGAACAAAGGGTGCGCGAGCGTACTATCGAACTTGAAAAGGCCAATGCCGCGTTGCGGGTGGAAATCGCGGAGCGGAAATTGGCCGAAGGTGCATTGTTTTCAAGCGAAGAACGCCTGGCGCATTTTTTTACGGCTTCTTACGAGGGCTTGTTGTTCCACGACAATGGCGTCATTCTCGATGTTAACCCTGTCATCAGCGAGATTCTCGGCGCCCCTGCGGAAAAACTCATCGGCAGGCACATCCTGGAGTTTGTAGCACCGGAGTCTCTCAAAAAGGTAATCACCAACATGCAGGCCGGGGCGGAAGGGCCCTACGAGATAACCGTCCAGACAAGTAATAGTTCGACCATGCTGGTGGAAATACGCGCCAAAAGTGTCGAATATCAGGGCCGAATGATCCGGGTGGTGGCCGTACAGGATATCCGGGAGCGCAAAAAAGCCGAAGAAAAGCTGCGTCAAGCCGCCACGGTTTTCGACAACACCAACGAAGCCATTGTCATTACCGATGCCGAACACGGCATCGTTGCCGTCAACCGGGCTTTCAGCGATATCACTGGCTATGAGCCGCCCGAGGTGCTGGGCATGACGCCGCGCAGCTATCAATCAGGCAGGCGCAACAAGGCCGTGCTCGCCGAGCTGCAAACTTCGCTAGAAATCCACGGCCAGTGGCGAGGTGAAATCTGGAACCGGCGCAAGAACGGCGATGTCTACCCGGCGTGGGAATGCGTGACGCAAATAAAGGATGAGCATGGCTGTGTCACCAACACCGTGAGGGTGTTCTCGGACATAAGCGCCATGAAAGAGTCTGAAAAAAGGCTCCACTATCTTGCTCACCACGACGTGCTTACCGGCCTTCCCAATCGCCTGCTGTTCCAGGAAACCCTCAATCAAGCGTTACGCCGCGCCAAGCGGCACAAACAGCGCGTCGCGCTGCTGTTCCTGGACCTGGATCGCTTCAAGATCATCAACGATACCCTGGGACATGCCTGCGGCGACCGGTTGTTGCAAGAGACGGCTTTGCGCTTGCGCAAGGCTGTGCGGGCCGAAGACATGGTGGCGCGGCTGGGCGGCGATGAATTCACCATCATCCTGTCTGATATTGCTCACCCCGAAGACGCGGCGATACTCGCTAAGAAACTCATCAACGCCGTCGCCGAGCCAATCACTACCGACGGACACGAGATCACCACCTCCACCAGCATGGGCATCAGCATCTATCCCGACGACGCCGAAGACAGCGAAGGCCTTGCCAAAGCGGCCGATGCGGCCATGTACCGCGCCAAGGAGCATGGCAGGCACAATTATCAGTTCTACGCGGCGGAACTGACCACGAAGGCTTTCGAACACCTCTCCCTTGAGCAGGGTTTGCGGCAGGCCCTGGCCCGGGACGAGTTCATTTTGCACTATCAACCGCAATTCACGCTCAAGGACAACCGCCTCTATGGCGTAGAGGCCTTGATTCGCTGGCAGCATCCCACGCTCGGACTGGTGACGCCAAGCAAATTCATGCCCGTAGCCGAGGAAACCGGACTCATCGAACCCATCGGCGAGTGGGTATTGCGCACCGTCTGCCATGACGCCAAGGCATGGCACGAGGCTGGCCTGCCATGGGTACGGGTCGCGGTTAACATCGCGGGGCGGCAGATCCTGCGCGGCAATATACTGAACACGCTGCGCGCCATTCAGGAAGAGGCCGGACTGCGTCCCGGTGAGTTGCAGCTTGAACTGGAAATTACCGAGAGTGATCTTGAAGTCGCGGAGCACAGCATCGAGCTGCTAAGAAGCCTTAAATCACTGGGCGTAACGCTCGCCATCGACGACTTCGGCACAGGTTACTCCTCCCTGAGCCGCCTGAAACACCTGCCGATCGACACCCTCAAGATCGACCGTTCGTTTGTCCGGGATATCCCTCATGATGCGGATGATGTCGCCATCGCCAACGCGATTATCGCCATGGCCCATAGCCTGAAATTGAGCGTCATTGCCGAGGGCGTCGAAACCACCGAGCAGCTCGCATTCCTGCGGGCACAGCAGTGCGATATCGTGCAGGGATATTTCTTCAACAAGCCGATGCCTGCCGACGAAATACTGGCTCTGCTGTCGAACCCGGCTGCTGTTCAGGAAGGCATGGGGTTGCCATGAACCCCTGCGGGGATCACCGCTCCGAACGCCTCACCAGCAAAATCACCGGGATCAATCCCACCAGCACCAGGGTTAGCGCGGGCAAGGCGGCGGCTTCCCATTCACCCTCCGAGGTCATCTCGAAGATGCGGATCGCCAGCGTGTCCCAGTCGAATGGGCGCAGTAGCAGGGTAGCGGGCAGCTCTTTCATTACATCGACGAACACCAGCAGCGCGGCGGTCAGCAGGCCAGGGCGCAGCATGGGGAGGTAGATGCGCCACAATATCTCGCGGTTACCCGCACCCAGGCTGCGCGCGGCCTGCTGGATGGAGGGGGTGATGCGCTCCAGCCCGCTCTCCACCGGACCATGCGCCACGGCGAGAAAGCGCACCAGATAAGCAAACAGCAGGGCGATGACACTACCGCTGAGCAGCAGCCCGGTTGAGACGCCAAACCAGTGCTGCGCCAACACATCTACACCCTGATCCGTCCAGGTGAAGAACAGCATGATGCCCACCGCCAGCACCGAGCCTGGCATGGCGTAACCAAGCGTCGCCATGCGCACCGCCAGGCCGGTCATTTTATCCGGCCAGAGCTTGTTTACATAGCCAAGCAGCAACGCACCGCTTGCCGTGAGTAGCGCGGCGAATACACCCAGCATCACGGTATGGGTTACAAACTCCCAATAACGCTCATCCAGATCGGCGAGCGCCGTGCCGGACACCCAGATCGCCAGTTGCGCCACCGGGATCAGAAAGGCCAGCGCCAGAACCAGCGTAGCCGCCCCCGTGGCAGACCACGCGCGCACACCTTTCAGCGTATAGCGGAATTCGGAGGCACGCCTGCCGCTGCTGTAAAAACGCGCCCGGCCTCGCCAGCGCCGCTCGCCATACAGCGCAAGGGCGACGAACAGCAGCAGCAGGGTGGAAAGCTGCGCTGCGGCGTGGATGTTGAATAAACCGAACCAGGCCTTGTAGATGGCGGTGGTGAAGGTATCGTAATTGAAGATCGCTACCGCGCCGAAATCCGCCAGCGTCTCCATCAAGGCCAAGGCAACACCCGCAGCTATCGCCGGACGCGCCATGGGCAGACAGATGCGCAAAAACACCTGCCACGGCGCAAGACCGAGGATGCGCCCGCTCTCCAGCATGTTGCGCCCCTGGCCGAGAAAGGCCGCGCGCGCCAGCATGTACACATAGGGATACAGCGCCAGCGCCAGCACCGCGATTACCCCGCCCTCGGAGCGGATCGGCGGAAACCAGACATTATCCGGCCCGAGCAGTTCTCGCAGGCCACTCTGCACCGGTCCGCTGAAATCCAGCAAGCCCACCGCGACAAACGCCAGCACGTAGGTGGGGATGCCCAGCGGCAGCATCAGCGCCCAGTCGAAGACGCGCCGCCCCGGAAACTCGCACATTGCCGTCAGCCACGCCAAACCCACGCCGAGCAGCAGCACACCAAGGCCGACACCGATGACCAGCACGGCAGTATTACGCAGCAGCTCAGCCAGCACCGTATCGGCCAAGTGCCGCCACACCTCACCCTCCGCTACCAGCCAGGCGGGCAACAGCGTCAGGAGGGGGATCGTTACCAGCAGCGCCAAGGCTAGGCTGGTCAGCCGCCACCCGCCGCCGCTGGCGGCAAAGTTCACGGGTACTCCGCCGTCATTTGTACCCGGCCCGGTCCATCAACATCACCGCTTTGGCCTGCAACTTGCCGGCCTCCGCGACGTTGATGCTGTCCTGCTTGAAGCTGCCCCACGCCGCGACGAGTGGATCAGGTTTGACCCTGGGGTTCACCGGAAACTCCAGGTTGGCGTCGGCGAAGAGGTTCTGCGCCTTGGCGGAAGACAGCCACTCCAGGAACTTCACTGCGGCTTCGGGATGCTTGGCATGCTTGGTCACGCCCGCGCCCGACACGTTGACATGAACGCCACGGTCATTCTGGTTGGGCCAGAAAATGCCCATCGGCGCCTTGGGATTCTTGCGTATAAGACGGCCATAGTAATAACTGTTGACGATGCCCACGTCGCACTGCCCCGCCGCCATGGCATCCAGCAGGTTCTCATCGTCCGAGAAGGGCGGGGTCGCCAGGTTTTTCACCCACGACTTCACAATCTCTTCGCTCTTCGCCTCGCCCAGGTCTGCAATCATCATTGCCACCAGCGACTGGTTATAGACCTTCTTGGAGCTGCGCAGACACAGCCGACCCTTCCATTTGGCATCGCCCAGCGCCTCGTAAGTGGACAGATCACCCGGTTTGACCTTCCTGGTGTTGTAGACAATCGTGCGGGCGCGCACCGACAGGCCGTACCACTGACCGTCCGGATCACGCAGATGCGCCGGGACATTCTCGTTGAGAACTTTCGAATCCACCTTTGCCAACAGCCCACTTTGCTCCGCCTGCCACAAATTGCCCGCATCCACCGTGATCAACAAATCCGCAGGCGTCTTCGCCCCTTCGGCCTTGAGACGCTCCAGCAGCGGACCTTCCTTGCCCGTCAACAGCTTGATATGCGTGCCCGTTTCTTTTTCATAGGCGTTCACCAGCGGTTTGACCAATTTCTCAATACGTGCGGAATACACCACCAGCTCCTCCGCAGCCTGTGCGACCGGCAGGAAGGTAAGCCACGCGCCCACTGCGAGGCTGGCAAAAAAGGCGTTGCGCTTGATTTGAAGCATTGTCGTTCTCCAGAGAAAATCCACACCAATCTTCGGTTAATGATAATGATTATCATTAGTAAGTGCAACTGGTTTTGCGGAGCGGCATATTTCAAGAAACCACCTCTGTTAAAGATGCGCGCCGCGCTGCCGATATCTCTCGAGCGAAGCTGGATTTTGATGGGCGCCCTTTGCCTCTGGAACGCAAAGGACCAGCGCAAACGTATGTGGAGATTGAGTCATGCATAACACCGTAAAAAAAATTATTGCCTTACTACTGATGACGGCCGTGCTGGCGGGATGTGGCGGGGGGGACGACGCTTTTCAGGGCAAAACGCCACCCACCACAACGCCTACTCCTACGCCAGGCCCCGGAGGCACACCCGTCACACCATCCGCCCCCGTCGCCAGCCTGCAATTTCTGGTCAGCAGCCCGCAACTGCTCTCCGCTGGAGCACAGGATGTCATCCTGACGGTGCTCGCCAAGGATGCCGACAATAATTTTGTATCCGGCGCCCCCGTCGCGTTTTCCGCCTCGTCGGGCGGTATCAAGGTAACCCAAGGCACTACCGATGACTCGGGAGCGGCCAGCGCCAGACTTTCTCTGGGCGGTGACCCCTCCAATCGCACCATCACCGTGACGGCAACCTCCGGCACCCTGATAGCCACCAACAAGGTTGTAGTAACGGGCACCGCAATCACCTTCAACGGCAGCAAATCCGTGGTGATGGGCAAAGCTGCAAAATGGAGCATCTTTCTGAAGGATTCCGCAGGGAAAGGCATTCCAAATGCAGCCATGACGGTAACCTCCGCCAAAGGCAATACCCTCGCCCTCAGCAGCACCGTGACGGACATTCTCAATAAGCCGGTGACGGATGCCAATGGCGCGGTAACCCTGGATATAACCGCCGTGGCGGCAGGCGCGGACACCATTACCGCCACCGCCGCAGGAACCAGCGGCCAATCAACCTTGACCGTGGATTCGTCGAACTTCGCCTTTACCACCCCGGCCAACGCCACAGAGGTGTCACTGGGTACCGCACAAAGCGTCACTGTCCGCTGGTTAGCCAACGGCGCGGCACAGGCGGGCAAAACCATCAGTTTCAGCGCCAGCCGTGGCACGCTCAGCAGTCCCACAGCCGTTACCGATGGCAGTGGCGATGCCACGGTCAGCATCTCCGCGCTCAGCGCTGGCCCATCGGTGATTACCGCCAAGACGCCTGGTGGCACGGCCTCCACTGATCTGACCATTGAATTTGTCGCAACCACGGTGAACTCCATCACCGTGCAGGCCGACCCGGCGGTGATATCGACCAACGGCGACACCAGTACGATCACCGCAACGCTACGTGATGTGAATAACAATTTGGTCAAGAACAAAACCGTCAAATTTTCCGTGTTCGATGTGAGCGGCGGCAACATCTCACCCAACGAGGCGGTTACCGACAGCTTTGGTCGCGCCAGCACCACTTATACCAGCAGCCTTGTATCTAGCGCCAAGGATGGCGTGGTGGTGACAGCGATTGTTGACGGTACCAGCGTGAGTAGCAACGTCAACCTCACAGTCGGCTCCAAATCGCTGTTCATCGCATTGGGTACAGGAAACACGATTATAGTGGAGGATGCTACGCGCTACAGGCTGCCCTACTCGGTGCTGGTGACTGATGCGGCAGGCAGCCCGGTCAAAAATGCACAGATAACACTGAGCCTGATACCGTATGAGTATTACAAAGGTGTTAATACGGCTATCTATAGTTTGAGCTTCATACGCTGGGAGGCAAGCGCAAATAGAAATGTAGTATACATTCCAGCAACCCCCCCGCTTCCTATCGCATGTCAGAACGAAGACGTAAACCTGAATGGAATTTTTGATTCCGCAGTTGACTCTGACACAAACAACAATCTTCGACTTGAACCAGGTAATATCGCCACCGTAACGCCAAGGAACGCGACAACGGATGAAAACGGCTTTGCACGGATCGATATCATTTACGCCAAAGAGTATGCTCAGTGGGTGACGTTGTCACTGGAAGCCAGGGCATCGGTATCGGGTAGCGAGGCATTGACACGGGCGAGCCTGACGCTTCCCGGCCTTGGTACAGATTTTTCCGATGCGACGGTTGCACCCCCGGGGAAGATCAGCCCCTTCGGTGAGATACAAAACTGCGCTGTCAATGAAATGCCATAATTAGGCCCGACTTCCCGGCCAAGTAGACCCCATCAGCCCCGACGCCCCAAAAAGGCCTCGGGGCTGATGTCTTTTTGTCCCCTCCAAAACCAGCCATCCCCGCCCGGTTTTAGGGTAATATTTGCCCATGGCAAAATCCGACAACATTTTCCTGATTGGCCCGATGGGCGCAGGCAAGACCACCATCGGGCGGCAGATCGCCAAAAACCTGGGCGTGGACTTCGCGGACAGCGACCATGAGATTGAGCAGCGCACCGGGGCGAGCATTCCCCTGATCTTTGAGATCGAAGGCGAAGAAGGTTTCCGCAGGCGCGAACGGGAGGTGATCGGCGACCTGACGCGCCGCAAAGGCATCGTGCTGGCCACTGGCGGGGGCGCCGTGCTGGACACCGCCAACCGTAACCATCTGGCCGGGCGCGGCACCGTGATCTATCTGCACGCCTCGCTGGATCACCTGCTCAAACGCACCGCGCGGGATCGCAATCGCCCCTTGCTGCAAACCGAAGACCCGCGCGCCCGGCTGGAGGGGATCATAAAAATACGCGAACCCCTCTACCGTGAAATCGCCGATATCATTATCGACACCGACAGCAACACCGTGCGCGCTACGGTGCGGATGATTGAAGACCAGCTTCAAATGTCGAACAATTGAAAAAGCTCAGTTATCCACGAAAGTCACGAAAAAACACGAAAATATTCGGGTGCATATCGCGTGCTACTTGCCACCCATCCGGCTCTTGTTTTGTTTCGTGACTTTCGGCGGTTCTTGCGCATCCCTGAGCCCACCGCACTTGGGCATCCTGCCCGGCGTGTTTTTCGTGGACAAAAAGGGGGTTTAAGGTTGAAAGTTACAATAACCCGCTGGATTCACACACCATGAAAACATTGCACGTTGAACTTGGGCCACGCAGCTACCCGATCCATATCGGCAGCGGTTTGCTGGGGCACGCTGATTTACTGAAGCCCTGCATCGCAGGCAAACAGGTGTTGGTGGTGACCAACGAGACGGTGGCGCCCTTATACCTCGACAAAACACTCGCCGCGCTGAGCGACTACCAGTGCGAATCGGTGATTCTGCCGGACGGTGAGCAGTACAAGACGCTGGACGTGCTGAACAACATCTTCGACGCCCTGCTGCGCAAGCATCTCGACCGCCGTGTCACGCTGGTGGCACTCGGCGGCGGGGTGATCGGCGACATGACGGGCTTTGCCGCCGCCTGTTATCAGCGCGGCGTGAATTTCATCCAGATCCCCACCACGCTGCTCTCCCAGGTGGACTCCTCGGTGGGCGGAAAGACCGGCGTCAACCACCCGCTGGGCAAGAACATGATCGGTGCATTTCACCAGCCACGTTGCGTGATCGCCGACACCGATACCCTTAACACGCTGCCGGACCGTGAGCTGAGTGCGGGGCTTGCCGAGGTGATCAAATACGGCCTGATCCGCGACCCGGCCTTTTTCAACTGGCTGGAGATCAATATCGACAAGCTGCTGGCGCGCGACACGCAGGCACTGGCCTATGCCATCGAGCGCTCCTGCACCAACAAGGCCGAGGTGGTCGCACTCGATGAACGCGAGGGCGGCGTGCGCGCCACGCTCAACCTGGGCCACACCTTCGGCCATGCCATCGAAACGGGCATGGGCTACGGCGTGTGGCTGCACGGCGAGGCGGTTGCGACCGGCATGTGCATGGCGGCAAGAATGTCTGCGCACCTGGGTTGGCTGGATGATGCCGACGTGACGCGCGCCGAAGCGCTGATCAGACAAGCCCGCCTGCCCGTCCGCGCCCCACGCGCGCTCGACACCGCCCGCTTCATCGAACTGATGGGCGTGGACAAGAAAGTGCAGGACGGCAAAATCCGCCTGGTACTGCTCAAGACCATCGGCGAGGCGGTGGTGACCGATAATTTCCCGCCCGCCCTGCTGCGCGAAGTGATCGAGGCGTGCAAAGAAGTGTAGGGTGCGCCGTCCCCATGAAGGGGACAATGT
>CAMTYI010000127.1:0-7296 GCA_947085925.1 uncultured Gammaproteobacteria bacterium | reverse complement strand
TGCATTACTTTAATCAGGTGGGCATTCTATTCGGGGCAGTCACCTGGCCTCACGAGCAAGACATCGCGCCAGAGACTTTGCTTGCCGAAATGGTGCCCCTGGATCCGGGTCTTACGTCTAACGTTGCGTTCGAGAGGGACACGCCAAAAGCGGAGAGCCCCTCAACTTTACGTTAGCAGGGTGCGCCGCACCCTGCATTAAGTTTTCACTGGTGTACCGCAATTCCCGATGGATTATCAAAGCGATTACCAATTCATGGCCCGTGCCCTCCGGATCGCCCGGCACGGCCTGTACAGTACTGATCCCAACCCACGGGTGGGGTGCGTGCTGGTGCGCGACGGCGAGATCGTCGGCGAAGGTTGGCACGAACGGGCAGGCGAACCGCATGCGGAGATCCACGCCCTGGCGCAGGCAGGCGAACGCGCGTGCGGCGCGACGGCCTATGTGACGTTGGAACCCTGCTGCCATCATGGCCGCACCCCGCCCTGCACCGACGCGCTGGTTGCGGCTGGCGTGGCGCGGGTGGCGGCGGCGATGGTGGATCCCAATCCAAAGGTTGGCGGTGAGGGGCTGGCGCGGCTCGCAGCGGCGGGCATCGCCGTCGAAAGCGGCCTGATGCAGGCGGAGGCCGAGGCCCTGAATCCCGGTTTTATCATGCGCATGCGCCATGGCCGGCCCTTTGTGCGCTGCAAGCTGGCGATGAGCCTGGATGGGCGCACCGCCATGGCGAACGGCGAGAGCAAATGGATTACTTCAGAGGCGGCACGCCACGATGTTCACCATCTGCGCGCCCGCAGTTCGGCAATCATGACCGGCGTCGGCACGGTGCTGGCGGATGATCCCGCGCTTACTGTGCGACTGGATGGCGAGAGGATTAGGCAGCCGTTGCGCGTCGTACTGGATACTCAGTTGCGCACCCCACCGCAGGCCCGTCTGCTCGATGAGCCTGGGCGCACGCTGATTGTGACGGCCTCGCAGAATCAGGTATTGCGTGACGGCCTGACGCGGAACAATGTTGATGTTGTAACACTGCTTGAGCAGGATGATGGTCTTGATCTGCCCGCTGTGATGAGCTACCTCGCAACGCAGCAGATCAATGAGGTCTTGCTGGAGGCGGGTGCTACGCTGAATGGGGCTATGCTACGGGCGGGGTTGATCGACGAGTTGGTCATCTATATGGCCCCGCACCTGATGGGTGATGCTGCGCGCGGCTTGTTTCATTTGCCGGGGTTGGGGAGCATGGCTCAGCGCATCGAGCTGGAAATCATGGACATCCGCGCAGTGGGGAAGGATTGGCGGATTACTGCTGAAGTTGCGGGAGGTTCATAGCCGATGTTCACAGGCATCATACAGGCCATAGGCACAGTGGCCGCCCAGGAATCCATGGGTGCCGATCTGCGCATGCGTGTCGCTGCGGGAAAGCTGGACCTTTCCGCTGCACGGATCGGTGACAGCATTGCCGTGAGCGGTGTGTGTTTGACGGTGACGCATTTTACAAGCGATGGTTTCTGGGTGGACGTGTCCGGCGAGACGCTGGCATGCACCACGTTTTCCGAATTGAAGCAGGGCAGCCGAGTGAATCTGGAACAGGCGTTGACGCCCACTACACGCCTTGGCGGTCATCTGGTGAGTGGGCATGTGGATGGTGCAGGCACGGTGGTGAGGCGTGGTGAGGATGGACGATCGGTGCGTTTTACCATCAGGGCGCCGGATGCGCTGGCAAGGTACATTGCGGAAAAGGGTTCGATTTGCGTCGACGGCATCAGCCTTACAGTCAACGCCGTGAACGGCGCGGAGTTCGATCTCAACATCGTGCCGCATACCCTGAAAGAAACGACGATGGACGAATATACCGCAGGCAGGCGCGTCAATCTTGAGGTGGATGTGTTGGCCCGGTATCTGGAGCGGCTGCTGCAGGGCGAACGTGCCGCGCAGCCGGGGAGCGGGGGGATTAGTCATGCCTTTCTTGCCGAACATGGGTTTATAAAAAATTGAGTTGATATGTCCGTAAGCACCACCCAAGAGATTATCGAAGACATCCGCCAAGGCAGGATGGTCATCATTATGGACGATGAGGATCGTGAAAACGAAGGCGATCTGGTGATGGCCGCGTCGTGTGTGCGCGCAGAGGATATCAATTTCATGGCGCGTTACGGGCGCGGCTTGATCTGTCTTACGCTGACGCGTGAGCGCTGCGAACAGTTGCGCCTGCCGCTGATGGTAAGTGATACCAACGACAAGCATATGACCAACTTCACCGTGTCCATCGAGGCCGCCGAGGGTGTTACGACCGGCATCTCCGCCGCCGACCGCGCCGTCACAGTGCGTGCCGCAGTGGCGCCGGACGCCAAGCCGTCGGACATTGTGCAGCCGGGGCATATCTTCCCGATTATGGCGCAACGCGGCGGCGTGCTGACGCGCGCCGGGCATACCGAGGCGGGTTGCGATCTGGCACGGCTGGCGGGGCTGGAGCCGGCCTGCGTGATTGTCGAGATTCTCAACGAAGACGGCACCATGGCGCGCCGCCCCGAGCTGGAGAAGTTTGCGCTGGAGCATAATTTGAAGATCGGCACGATTGCTGATCTGATTCACTACCGGCTGGAAAATGAAAAGACCGTGGCGCGCGTTGCCGAGTGCAATCTTCCGACGGAATACGGCATGTTTCGTCTCCTGGCCTATCAGGACGCCATAGATCAGGAGTTACACCTGGCGCTGGTGCTGGGAGAGGTGCATACGGAACAGCCCACGCTGGTGCGCGTACATATGCAGGACACGCTGTGTGACGTATTTGATACTCGGCGCGATGATTGTGGCTGGCCGCTACGCGATGCCTTGCGTCGTATAGCGCAAGAAGGCGCCGGCGTGGCAGTGGTGTTGCGCAAACCGGAAAAGGCTGGTGATCTGGTGCGGCGTATCAGGGATTATCAGCTCAAGGATAAGGGTATACACTTGCCGAAACCGGCGGCAGGGATTGATCTGCGCACCTACGGTGTGGGTGCGCAAATACTTGCCGATATAGGCGTGGGCAAGATGCGGATACTGGGCGCGCCCAAGAAGGTGCATGGGCTGGCAGGATTCGGGCTGGAAGTGGTTGAGTATGTTCAATAGGCCGCCGTCGAATGGGCAGCGTTGTTGAGGCAGAAATTTACTGACCCCTGGAATGCTATCCGCAAACGATAGTTGAACGGATTGTGTTGCGAAGATTTTTCGTGCCTTTCGTGTTTTTCGTGGACAGTGCGTAACATCAATATATTAAACAACGAGTCATAAATCATGAAAAACATCAAAACCATCGAAGGCGATTTCACGGTGCGTGGCGCGCGCTTTGCTATTGTTGCCGGGCGTTTCAACAGTTTTATTGTCGAACATCTGGTCAATGGCGCGGTGGATGCCCTGCTGCGTCACGGCGCCGCAGAGCAGGATATCGACATAGTGTACGCGCCAGGTGCGTATGAGCTGCCGCTGGTGGCGCAACGCATCGCCGCAGGCAAGCGTCATAACGCCATCATTGCCGTGGGTGCAGTGATCCGTGGTAGCACGCCGCACTTTGATTATGTGGCCGGTGAATGCAGCAAGGGACTGGCGGGCGTCGCCATGCAGCACAATCTGCCGGTGGCCTTCGGCGTGCTGACAGTTGACACTATCGAGCAGGCCATTGAGCGTGCCGGCACCAAGGCGGGTAACAAGGGTGTGGACGCGGCAATGACCGCCATCGAGATGATCAATCTGCTACAGCAGATCGATAAATCATGACGCAGCCCATAGAAGAAAAAAAGAACGCGCCCGCGCGGCGCGGGCCAAGCAGATTGCACCCTGGTCATGCGCGTAGCCTGGCGCGCCACCGCGCCGTACAAGCCCTCTATCAATGGCAGGTGGCCGGACAGAATGTCAGCGATATCGACAGTCAGTTTGTCACCGAGCATGACATGAAAAAGGCCGATGTGGCCTATTTTCAGGAGTTGCTGCATCAAGTGCCCGCGCACCTGGATGAGCTGGATGCACAGTTCGCCGCTCTGCTTGACCGTCCCATTCCGGAACTCGACCCCGTAGAGCGCGCCATTCTGCGTATTGGTGTCTACGAACTTAAATTTCGTCTTGAGATCCCGTATCGGGTGATCATCAACGAAAGCGTGGATCTGGCCAAGGTGTTCGGCGCCGATCAGAGCCACAAATATGTCAACGGTATTCTCGATAAAGTGGCGCGCAAGCTGCGCGCCACCGAAATGCAGATGAGATCCGGGCCGCAAGGCGAATAGGCTCGATCATGTCCGTCGCAGAGTTTGATGTCATCAATCGCTATTTTGCCCATCATGGTGTCACGCGCCCGGATGTGGTGCTCGGCATCAGCGATGACGGCGCCGTGCTGCGTGTACCACCCGGCATGGATCTGGTGGTGGCGATGGATACCATGGTCTCCGGCGTACACTTCTTCCCCGATGCCGATTCCGCTGCGCTTGGCCACAAGGCACTGGCCGTCAACCTCAGCGATATGGCCGCGATGGGTGCAGAACCTGCGTGGGCCACTCTTGCACTCACCCTGCCGCAGTCCGATGAGGCCTGGCTGGCGGCCTTCAGCGCGGGCCTGTTTGCGCTGGCCGGACAATACGGTGTGCAACTGGTCGGCGGCGACACCTGCCGTGGGCCGCTCACCCTGACCGTGCAGATGCACGGTTTTGTGCCGGAAGGCATGGCGCTACGCCGCGCGGGCGCGCGCCCCGGCGATGTAATTTATGTCACCGGCACACTGGGCGATGCTGCCTTGGCCTTGCGCGTCCGGAGCGGCGACGCGGAAGAGTTGTCGCACGCCCATGCCGCTTTTCTTGTCGAGCGGCTGGAACGCCCCACGCCGCGTGTCCAGGCAGGGATGGCCTTGCGCGGCATTGCTTCTGCGGCTATCGACATATCCGACGGACTGGCCGCCGATCTCGGCCACATCCTCAAGGCCAGCGGCGTTGGCGCGACGCTGGAAGTCGAGCATATCCCGGTGTCCACCGCCTTCACCGCAATGGCAAAGCACAGGGAGCGGTGGAATTTTCCGCTCTCCGGCGGCGATGATTATGAGCTGTGCTTTACCGTCCCCCCTGAAAAGCAGGCGGCAGCCGACCAGCTTCTCGCCCGCTTTCCCGGCGGCTGCACACGCATCGGCGTGATCGAAAGCGCTCATGGCCTGCGTTGCCTGCTCAATGGCGAGGCCTTTGAGCCTGCCGCCAGCGGCTACCAGCATTTTAGCGCTTGAGTGCCGTGAAAAAACCCGATGTCCCCGCCAGCATCTGGTCGAACCCCATCCATTTCGCTGCCTTCGGATTCGGCGCGGGCGCCATAAAGGTTGCCCCCGGCACCTTCGGCACGCTGGTTGGCATCCCCTTCTATCTGTTGTTGCAACACCTGCCGCTCACCGGATATCTTGCTGTCACCACCGCATTGTTCGCGCTAGGTGTCTGGCTATGCCATGTCACCACGCATGACCTCGGCGTGCATGACCACCCCGGCATCGTATGGGATGAGATCGTAGGCTACCTCGTCACCATGGCCGCCGCCCCGGCGGGTTGGCTGTGGATACTGATCGGATTCGGCCTGTTCCGCCTGTTCGATATCTGGAAACCCTGGCCAATACACCTGCTTGACCGCCATGTCAGTGGTGGCGTGGGGGTGATGATCGATGATGTCGTGGCGGGGGTTTATGCGTGGGTGGTGATGTACGGGGTTGCGATGGCTATGGGTGTATGAGACGCCCCATATATGACGCTGGAGCGTACCGCCAAACCGCAACGAAATGCGCAGTTAAATGGGTAAAATGATGAAGATTCATTTTATATTCCCCATGGCGAGATCCAACTGGCCTCTTGTTCAGTTATTGCACAAAGCGATTCCTGACGCCTCATTTGATTGCGGTGGTTTGTCTGGGCTACGCTATCAAAACCGCATTCAGTTGGCACTCAAGTTGCCCAGATTGATATGGTTTGCATTCCGGATCGGGCAAGGAATTGCCCGTAAGGATGTGCAGCCTGATCTTGTTTGTGTCAGCTCCGATATGGAGCTGATCGGGCTTGCAATGGCTCGGCTTATCTATAGAAAACACTTCCCCATAGCATTAATGGGATTTATATACACGACGCGTGAATCAGCCACCCTAAGCGCAATGCGACGGCTTTATTTTCGGGCCGTGCTATCACAAGCTGTGGGGGTGACATGCTTTTCGAAATTCGAGCAGCAGTACTATTCCGAGATTTTTTATTTAAAGAACACCAGGTTTATCTCGACCCTGTTTGGTGGCGTCTTTAACAAGCCGGATGATCTGGAGCCAAGCAATTCCGGGTATGTGTTGTCAGCAGGCCGTTCAGGACGAAATTACAAACAGCTTTGTGAAGCAGTCTCGCAGCTTCCAATTCAAGCACATATCATTTGCGACTCCGCCTTCGCACTTCAGGATGTGGGGCTTTCCGCAAATGTAACGATATTGCGGCAATGCTATGGGCGTGACTATATTAAACAACTCGCTGGCGCGGATATCGTGGTGCTGCCACTTAAAAACGAAAAAATATCCTCCGGCCAGATGGTGCTTCTCGATGCAATGGCATTAGGCAAACCCGTCATCATCACGAAAACAGCCACGACGGTGGAGTATGGCGAACACATGAATACTCTGTACTTTATAGAGCCTGATTCGGTTGACGAATTACGTTCTGCTATTAGTTTCCTTATGGCGGATCCAGGCCTGAGAAAAAGAATCGGTGATGCCGCCAAAGTGTATTATGAAGCGCATCATTCGATCCAGCCTTATGTTGACGGCCTGGTTGACGCAATCGAACAGATTGTGGTTAAGTCGTCGTTCAAAATTAATATGTACATTTAGACTGTTGGGAACGGCCCCTAAAGATCAAAGAGTGGCTTCGGAGTTTCGGCCATCCCGCGTGGCCCGTAGAATGTAGGTAGAATGGAGCAGCGACAAAAATAGTATTGCCTGTATGCATTTTCTTGCGGGTGATATCCTGGAAAAAGTATTCTGGTCATCAACCCACGGTGGGATCATCCCACTTTTCATAATCGCATCATCAAGGAGAGAGAATCATGAGCAAAGGCGTGGACAGCAAGAAGGAAACTAAGAAGCAACCGGCCAAAACCATGAAGGAAAAAAAGGCGGCGAAGAAGGCGAAGAAGGAATCCAAGGGTTTCTGATCATTGTGCCCTTCACGGGCAAGCTCTGGTGTCTTGGTCTGATTTTTAGAGGCCCCCTAACCCCCGGATTTTTTCCAGCGCAGGTGGATGTTCGCTGTCAATATCCAGTGCTTGTATCGA
>CAMTYI010000126.1:0-27601 GCA_947085925.1 uncultured Gammaproteobacteria bacterium | reverse complement strand
CGGGTACAGCCGACATACATGTAAAAATAGGACTTAGCCGAAAACCCTCCCCGGCGCTGCCCGATTCGTCAGATCGGCAATGATGGATCTATCGGCTCAGGCACCGCCTCGGCATCAATGATGTAATCCCCAAAGCGCTTGATATGGCTCGTGACATAGGGGCTGAGCGTGGCCACGTCCTCCCGATTCACAGGAAACCCCTCCTGCTTGAGTTCCCGCAGGATGCGCGTCTGATCAACCACGTTGTGGAAAATCACGGCATTAGCCACCAAGTTATTGTACTTGATAACCTTTTCCTGCTCCTCGGGGTCGTTGTCCGCGATGATACCTTCGCCGCCGAAGAACAACCACTTGGAGAACCCATTGTAGGCTTCCACCTTGTTGGTGGTCGCCGTGATCTGGTCGCGCAGTTCCAAGTCTGAAATGTAGCTCAGCAGGAACGCGGTCCGCACCACCCGTCCCAACTCCCGGAAGGCTTGGTAGAGGCGATTCTTGCGGCTGTAGTTGCCCAGCTTGCGCAGTAGCATCGACGACGAAATCTTGCCGGCCTTGATCGACAACACCACCCGGAGCAAATCTTTCCAGTGGGTTTCGATCAGATTCCAGTCGATGACATCTTTGAACAGCATATCGATATGCTGGTAAGAGGCTTCCTTGGTCGGACGGAAAAACACCAAGTCATGCCAGTTGCGGATACGCGGCATCAGTTTGATGCCCAACAGGTAGGCCAGGGCGAAGACCGGTGCCGATTGCCCCTGGGTATCGGCATGGACGGTATCCGGCTGGATGTCCGATTTGTTCTGCAGCAGCCCCTCGATGATGTAGACGGCCTCCCACACCCCGCAGGGAATGAAGTGGCTGAACAACGCCACATAGTTGTCGGCCACATGGTGGTAGGCGATTCCGCCATAGCCACCATACCTGATGTGATACTCCGCCAGCAGATTCTGGTCGAACATGTCGAACTTTGTGCCATCGGCCGCCGCCGATTTGCCCTCACCCCAGACCTTGGGCAGCTGAAATGCGTGGTAGCGGTTGATGATGTCCTTGAGCGCGGCATTCAGCTTGTTGGCGTTGGCATGCCGGCGGTTGATGAATGACAGCATGTGTGGCGTGACCACCCCGCGCAGATGGCGCGACGCTTGCGCCGGCCCGAGATTGCAGCCGTAGGTGAAGGTGGTCAGGATGTAGCGCTCGCCTGGGTTCTCAATCTTGGGATCGGAGCCTGATAGCGGCCCGAAGTGACGGTTCCAGCCGGTCCAATGGGCGACATTGCAGAGCACGTCGATCACGTTGCGTTCGTCCATCCGCTGCAGCAACGCCGCTTCCAGGGCGCGGGCCGATGCCTTTGGTTCGCGCGGAGCACGGCGCTTGAGCACTGGCAGGCCGGATTCATCGATGCCCATCGCCTTGTTCTCCGGGAAACCGGCATCCACCTCGGCGGCCGTCTGGGTCAGCCACTCGCGCAAGGTGCTAACAAAAGCCTGCGGGTCGTCAGGGAAGCCCAATTGCCGACAGTAATCCGCGACCAATGGATCGCATTCCTCCCAAGGCAGAAGCTGCACACGGTAATCGGCATAGGCTTCCGAACCCTGGATCGATACATCGCCCGACTTGATTTCCGCTGCCAGTGCGGAAAACACACACACCTCGAAGTGCTGTCGGCTAATGCGCTCGCCGTCGTCGGTTTTCACCCGCACTGTCCGCTTCCAGCGCTCGTTGGTGAAGGAGAAATCTACGACTTCGTCGATCCAGGTGCTCTTGCGGTTTTCATGTTCCAGCAGGACATCCAAAGCCTGTATCAGCGACCGATCCTCGCTGGTCGAGGTCATCGTCAGCAGATGCACCATGCGGTAGAGCGTCGACCGATGGCTGCGGTAGAAGCGCCACAGCAGCGGGAAGTAGTTGTCGCCGCTGAAGGCATTGATCGCCGCACAATCATCCTGCAGGGCCTGGGTGCCACCCCGATTCGATAGCAGGGAGCGGATGGTTTTTCCTGCCGCTTCGTCGGCGGGCTGTGTCTCCAGCACAGCGATTACGTCGGCCAAGGTCGCCACCAGATGTTCGGTCTTCTGGCGGTATCTGATTCGCAGGCGTTCCAGTTCATCCTTGCCGCGCCGGTGAATGTGATTCATCCGTTTGATGAACATGTCCGCGAGATCGTCACGGGCCTGCACCCGAGCGCGGTGAATCATGCTGAGTACCAGCACGTAGCGTTTGGGTGACGCAAATTTCTTTAGCTCGGCGGCATCCAATGCCTTGGCTTCGGCCGCGAAGTGCTTGATCTTGACGTAGGGAATGCCCGCCAGGTGGTGATCTGCACCAACGGTGTCGGAGAGCTTGACGATGTGGTCCAGCAGATCCTGCAAATGCTCCAAGGAGGATCGTTTTGGTAGTTGCTTCAGGGCGAAGAACAAAGTCTTTTTCTGGGGGCTGCTGCCGATTTCCAGCAGGGTATCGAGTTGAGCGCGCTCGGTCTCCGATAATCGCTCCATCACCACCACGAAGAAGCGCCCATTGACCAGCGTGCGAATGCGCCGCGACAGACGGTCGAGGGAGCTGAATGCCGGCAGCTCGATGCGCTGGCGGACCAGTTCTTCGATGGCGACGTTGATGAGATCGGCCGGGTTGTCCATGACCTCGGCGGCGGTAGACATCGCTTCGCTTGCTGCCCGCAGTCCATCTTCATCCCAGGCTGAGACGCACAACCGCTCCCGGATTGCCTGATGATGCCGGTACAGCGTGCGCAACTCCCCATAGACCGGCGACACTTCGGCATCCATTCCGGTTGCCGAGCGCACATGCTGGACAATGGACGGGGGTATCTCCTCCACCGAGGGAAAGTACCCCAGGCGCTGAAACGACTTCAGCAACAGTAGTAATCCAAACCGAGGCTGCGCCTTGCGTGCCAGGAGGCTCGCGAAACTCAGTTCGTCATCGGTCGGGGTGTAAAGTGCATCCAACTCCTTAGCCAGCGGATTCCGCTTGAAGCGCGGGTAGGCCGTGCGTTCAATCGAAGCCATTAGGGCATCCGCTGTACATGGTGGAGGACATGCCTCCACAGATTAAGCCGACTCTCATCACGTCTTGCAGAAGGCTTGTGCTCTGGAAGCACGAGAGCGGTCATAAGAATCGGTGCGAGCAGCTCCTGGGCTCCGCATAGCATCGCGCCCCGTCACATTGCTCGTGATGGCCTGTACCCGTCGTGCTCCATTGTGTAGAACCGCATCGCGCCCGGAACTTTCATAGATATCCGCAAGCTGATTCAGGTGCACATAGGTACCGTTTGGGTTGCGCAGCAGCAATGACCCGACGTCGACAATATTTTTGCGCTTCCTCGGGTCAAGGATCACCGCCATATTGAATACCCGGTTGCCCTCGTAGACTTGCCCCACGACATCTCCTTGGTAAGCAGTGCGAATCACATCGGCGATACGGTGGTTATGGATATAAGCCTTGATTTCCTTCATGCTGAATCTCCTGTTGGGTGATTGAGTGCGGCCAGTCCAAGCCGCACGCTTCTGGTTTACTTCGCTTGCTTGCGCTCGCGGCGTGTTTCCACCCACTCGTACATCAACGGCAAAAGCAGCAAGGTCAGCACGGTGGAGGTCAGCAAACCACCCACCACCACTGTTGCCAGCGGGCGCATGATTTCGGCGCCCACGCCGCTGGACAGCAGGAAGGGAAGCAGGCCCAGAATCTCCACCAGCGCCGTCATCAGCACCGGGCGCAGGCGCAAGGTCGCACCCTGTACCACGGCCTCGCGCGCAGCCATTCCCTGCTGGCGCAAGCCGTTCAGGAATGAGATCAGCACGATGCCGTTCAGCATGGCGACGCCGAACACGGCAATGAAACCCACCGCCGCAGGCACCGACAGGTACTGGCCGCTCACGAACAGGGACAGGATTCCGCCGATGGCGGCGAAAGGGACGTTGGCGATGATCAGCGTGGCGTACTTCACCGAATTGAACGCGGTGTAGAGCAGGATGAAAATCAGCCCGATGGTGAGCGGCACGATCACCGCGAGCTTGGCCATGGCGCGCTGCTGGTTCTCGAAGGCGCCGCCCCACTCGATCCAGTAACCGGCGGGCAGTTTTACCTCGCGCTTGATTTTTTCTTCTGCCTCCTTCACGAAGCCGTCCACGTCCCGGTCTTCCACGTCCATCTGGATGACGGCATAACGCTGCAGTTGCTCGCGCCGGATAAAGGTGTAGCCCTCGCCCTGTTCAACGGATGCCACGCTGGAAAGCGGCACCAGCACGCCGCTAGTCGTACGGATTGGGATGTTGTTGATGGATTCCATACTGTTACGGAATTCGGGCGCGAGCCATACCTGAATATCGAATCGCTTCACCCCGTCGATCAAGGTGGAGACTTTCTGGCCGCCGATACCCGCCTGCACCACCTCCATAATGTCGTCGGCATTAAGCCCCAGGCGCGCCGCTGCTTCGCGGTTGACCTTGATCACGATCTGCGGCTTGCCCTTGTTGGCCTCCAGGGAAAGGTCATGCACCCCGGGTACGGTTTGCAGTACCGATTTGATGTTTTCGGAAAGCCGTTCCAGGGTGTCGAGATCGCTCCCGTACAACTTCACCGCCAGGGTTTCCTTGACCCCGGAGATCATTTCTTCCACCCGCATCTGGATGGGCTGGGTGGCCCCGATCACGGCGGTTGGGATCGCCTCCTCCAGGCGTTCCTGCATTTCACGGCTCAGTTCGGCGTAGCCAATTTTCTCGGGCCAGGTTTCCTGGGGTTTGAGCGCCACGAAAACCTCGAATTTGCTCACGTCCATGGCTTCATCCCCGCGCTCCGCACGCCCGATGAGAGACAGTGCCGTTTGTACCTGAGGGAAGGTCAGCAGCACCTTTTCGGCCTGCTTGGAAACGCTGAGGCTCTGTTCCAGTGACGTTGAGGGAATACTCACTACCCTGAAGACGAAACTGCCCTCCTGCAAAGTCGGCATAAATTCCTTTCCGAGGAAAGGGAACAGTCCCATCGCCAGCACGAACAGGGAGACGGCGCCGGTCACCACGGTTTTTCTGTGTTCCAGCGACCATAGCAAGAGTGGGGTATAACGATCCTTGAGCCAGCGCACCAGGGCTGGCTCCTTCTCCTGCTTGGCGCGCAGCCCGATAGCCGCCAATACCGGGATTAAGGTCAAGGTGAGAATTAGCGAGCCGATCATGGCAAACACCATCGTGATGGCGAGCGGCTTGAACATCTTGCCTTCCAGCCCGGTCAGCGCAAACAGCGGCAGAAACACCACAATGATGATCAGCACGCCGAAAGCGATGGGATTCATCACCTCGCGCGCCGCTTCCAGCACCACCTGGGTGCGGTTGATCGTCTTTCCGGCATGATGGGAGAGCCTGCGGTAGGCATTTTCCATCAGCACCAGCGGTCCGTCGATGGTCATGCCCAGCCCCACAATGAGTCCTCCCAGGGACATCAGGTTGGCTGGGACACCGTATGTATCCATAAAAATGAAGGCGATCAAGCGCGCTATCGGAATCGCGATCACCACGATAATCGCGGAGCGCACTTCCCCGAGGAACAGGAATAGCACGGCGATCACCAGGATCGCGCCCTCGATCATGGCGCGGTCGGCGGTCGCAATCACCTTGCCGATCAACTCGGTGCGATCGTAGACTGTCTGGATCGTCACACCCGATGGCAAGCTCTGCTTGACCAGTTCGATCTTTTCCTTGACGGCGTCGACCACATTCTGGGCGTTTTCCCCGGTACGCGCGAGTATCATGCCCAAGGTGGTTTCGGCGCCATCCCTGGTAATGGCGCCGAAACGCAACGCCGGTGCTTCCTTTACTTCCGCCACATCGCGCACGTAAATGGGGGTGCCTGCCCTTTCGGCAATCACGATGCTGCCGATCTCCTGCGCATTGGCGACCAGCCCCAAACCGCGCACCAGATATTGCTCCTGGCCGAGATTGACGTATTGCCCGCCCACTTGACGGTTGTTGGCCGCCAGCGCGCCCATCACCTCCTTGAAGGTGAGGCCGTACTTGATTAGCCGTTGCGGATTGATGAGTACCTGATATTGTTTCTCATGACCGCCCCAGGAAACCACATCATCCACACCGGGCGCGGTGCGCAGGATCAGACGCACGTTCCAGTCCTGGATGGTACGCAACTCCATGGCAGTCAATTTCTTGTCGGCTGACTCGATGGCGTACCAGAAGGCTTGTCCGAGGCTGGAAGCATTGGCCCCCAAGCGTGGCTCGCCATAGCCGTCCGGTATTTGCGCCTTGGCCTCCACCAGTTTTTCGCTGACCAGACGACGCGCGAAATAGATGTCCACGTTGTCTTTAAAGTAAACGGTCACCTGCGAAAAGCCAAACATGGACATGGAGCGGATTTGCTCCACGCCGGGCAAACCCGCCATTGCGGTCTCAACCGGCATCGTCAGCAGCTTTTCAACTTCTTCGGATGCCAGGCCAGAGGCCTCGGTCTGGATGCTCACCTGTACCGGCGTCACATCCGGCAGGCCGTCTATCGGAATATGTTGCCAGGCTCTGACCCCAAAAAATATCACCAACAGAAATGCTACAAGCACCAGCACCTTGTAGCGCAAGGATAGATCAACAATATTATTTAACATGGCAGCCCCTTAGTCCGCATCGCCGATTTGCGATTTGAGCAGGCGCGCCTTGAGGGCGTAGGCACCGCTCACCACTACACTCTCTCCCGCAGCCACGCCGGATTTAAGCACGGCGTAACCCTGTACGCGCTCGCCTATTTCTACGGCGCGTGGTTCAAACCCACCACGTTCTGCGACAAATACCGTAGCCTGACCCTGCATCAACAGCACCGCTTCGTCAGGCACGATCAGCGCTTTTGCACTGGTCCCGCTGGTGTTGATCGCGGCGCTGGCGAACATTTCAGGTTTCAGCCTGCCAGATGGGTTCGGCACTTCTACCCGCGCCTTGATGGTGCGGGTTTCCTTGTTCATCGTGCTGCTGATATAGGTGAGCCGCCCTTTGAAGATTTCATCAGGATAAGCAGAGGCTGTCACGCTGGCTGGTGCGCCGACCCTAACCTTACCCAAGTCTTTTTCAAATAGATCCGTTTCAATCCACAGGACGGACAGATCAGCCACGGTGAAGAGTGAGTGGTTCGGCGAGGCGAGTTCCCCCAACACCGCTTTCTTCTCGATGATGGTGCCGGAGAAGGGCGCAACCAGCGGGAATACAGAACCGGACAGTTTTTCCGGATCGACGCCCATCATGCGTAATTTGTCACTGGCGGCGCGCAAGCTCGCCCGGGCTTTTTCATGCTCGGCGCGGGCGCGCAAGTAATCCTTCTCCGGGATGATGTTGTCGGCATACAACCGCTGGGCACGCTCGAAGCCAGCTTGGGTTACTGCCGCCTCGCTCGCTGCTTGCACATAGCTTGACCGCGCCTCTCCCTGTTCGATGCTATCGAGCATGGCCAGCGCTTGGCCCGGCTTCACCTTGTCACCTAAATTGGCATTCACCTTGACGACACGCCCCGGCACGCGCGGACTTACGTGAGCCAATTTATCCTGGTTAGCCTGAATGGTCGCCGTGACCACGACCTGTCCGGTTTTTTCCTGCAATGCCAATTTTTGCACTTTGATGCCTGCTTCCCGGGCTTCTTCGGCGCTCAGGGTAAGCAACTTCCCGGCGCCATTTTCTTCCTGTTTTTCCTGTATGGGTGTTGTCGAGCCTTTGCTTGCAGGTTCCGTTTTCTCGGACTGCTTTGCGTCTTTCTCCGGTGCCTTAGATTTGTCGCCGCACCCGGCAAGAAGGGTTAGAGACAAACTACCGACCAGAAACCAGGAGGCCAATCGCCCTAGGTCGTGCTTTTGATTGTGTGAGTTTTTCATGTCATGAATTCCTTAACTTTGATTTTCTTGTTCAACGGTTGTCGTGTGCCGGTTGCCAGCCCGCAGCCGCTTCCAGGGTCACTTGGGTCAAGCGCAGATCGGTTCGGGCGTCGAGCATATCCCGCTGTCCATCCAGCACCTGGCGGTTGACCAGCAACAGTTGCGGCAGGCCAATTTTGCCCGCTCGGAATGAAATGGAGGAGAGGTGCTGGTTTTCCTCCAGGCTGGGCAACACCGATTCCCTGAGCCGCTGCACCCGCGCCATGAGATTGGTGAAACGCTCCCACAGGGCGACCACCTGGGCGGGCACGTCGCGGCCCGTGGCCTCACGCTCGATTTTGGTCTGGGTGAGTTCCGTGGTCGCCCGCCCGATGCCGCCTGCGTTTTGGCGAAACAGGGGGAGTGGCAGGGAGACGCTCAATCCGACGATCTTTTCGCGGGCATCAAGTGGTCCCTCACGACCGGAGACCAGTCCCACCGTGACATCCGGGTAGCGTGCCGCACGCTCAAGCGCGAGGCGGCTGTGCGCCGCCTGTTCCCGATGGTCCAGCGCCCGCAGGACGGGGCGGTCTGCTGCGGAATTCAGCAGATCTTCAAGGGAGTAGGCGGCGGGCACGGGATCCAGAACACCTTGGACCTCCGGCAGTTCGTTGGCGGTCAGTTGCAGCAAAGACGCCAGCTCCGCGCGCGCCTGGACGAGTTGCTCACGCAACAGCGCCACCTGGTTGCGCGCCCGTTCCGCTTCCACCTTGGCGAGATTGCCATCAAGGCGACTATCTTCACCCGCCGCGACGCGCTTTTTGACCGCCGTCGCCGCTTGCTCGATGAGCTTCAGCGTCTGTTCCTCGGTTTGAATGCGCAATTGCAAGCTCAGCACACGTACAAAACGCTGCTCCACCTCAGCGCGTAACTGGCGGCGCGTTTCCGCGATCACTTCTTGGGTTGCGGCAAGCGATTGTTCCGCAGCACTGCGGCGAGCTCCATGCTGCCCGGCGATTTCGAAGGTTTGTGCCAGCCTGGCCACCCACTCGTGGTCGATCCGGGTGGGGTCAGTCGCGTGGGGAATCTCCCGTTTGCGCCGTTCCGCGGTGATCTGCGGATTGTTCCACAGCGGCGCACGGGCGTCGGTGAGCTCGCCCTCCGCCGCAGTAAGATTCGCCTGGGTAGAGCGCAGTGCCGGATTGGCCTGTTCAGCCTGTTGCCAGGCTTGCTCCAGAGTGAGCGGAGCCGACAGGGCTGAAATTGGATAAAGCGATGCGAGCAAGAATGGCACACCGATAAGGTGGCGCATCAGCCGCATCCTGCCACGCAGAATGTGGAAAATAGTGACGAATTGCACGATAGCTCCTTCTGATATGCGTGCGCCAACTCACTTGAGGCGAGCGCGCACTCAAAACAAAATTAAAAACTGATTTGGATCAAGTTTTAGGAAAGGAGTCGTGGTGGCCGGAAACGGCCGTCGGGGAAATAAAAATGAATGGCGAAGGACTGCTGGATAGAATACTCGTTTGAGAATTCAGGCATCACGAGAGCACTCTGACTGAGCAACCCGATGAAATTCCCAACGTTGTAGCACCAGTGATTACACGGGCTTTTAGATGAAACAGTTTTGTGGTCTTCGGGTTCGGCTGAAGAATGGTCATCGTCCTCAGCCTGGCAATGTTGCTCGCCGAACCACACGTCAGCTACAGCCTCCTTGTTAAACGTCCAGCCACCAGCGTTGATCACGAGCGTGATCACGAGAAAGTAAATGGTCTGGCGAAACAATTTGCCCATATTTTTAATGCTAAAGGAATTTATGTTCAAGTAAGAACTCGTTTTGATCGAGCCCTTTACCCCGCCTCAGATCGTCGCGTTTCTGCAAGTGCTCTTCGCGATCAATTTCTCCCCGGGCATACCTTTCCTCCAGGACGGCCAGTGCCTCCGGATTTCTTTCACCATCCGGGTCGTTCGAATGACGATCACCCTTCAAGTACTTCACCGCAGCCAGCACCAGCAGTACCAGAACTAGCCAGAAAAATGCCATGCCTAGCCATCCCAACCAATGCCAGCCCATGCCGTAGCCTTCATAATCCATCCACATTCCGTTCTACTCCAGTCTAGCCGTTGAGCAAATACGCGCCTACCTCGATGAAACCGCCATCGTGCGGCGTCTCTCCTAACCAGATTCGCATCTTTGCATACCTGGCATTTCATGGTCTTTCTCCTATTATTCTGTGAAGCCAGTGCCTGTCCTGGACGCGAACGGGATGCTTATTTCTGCATTGGCATGGACTCCTGCTGACCCTGGTGTTCCATCATTTGGTCCATCATCATCTCCATCATATCCATGTGCTTTTCCATCATGTCGCCTCCCATCATTCCACTTTTCATATCTCCGCCCATCATGCCGCCACCCTCTTCCATATCGCCACACATACCGCGCATCGTCTTCATGCCTTCGCGCATGCTTTGCATATGCTGCCGCATGAGTTTCTGGCGTTCCTCGGGATCCGTGGTTTTGCGGATTTCTTCCATCTGTGCCTGCATTTTTTTCATCTGCTCCTGCATCTATCCCATTTGCATATCGGTTTGTTTGTCTGCGGTACCCGCAGTCTTACTTGATTTGGCTGACGCGGCTTTTTTATCCTGCTTCGGATGGTGCGCCTCATCGGCAAATGCAAGAGGTGCGGATAGCGCAACCGCGGTGAGTGCGGCAAATAAAATTGATTTTTTCATGATGTATCTCCTTAAGTTAATGTGAAAAAGTGACTACTGTTTTTAGTGATTACCCTTTACTTCTTTTGCAAGTCGTCGCGTTTCTGCAAGTATTCTTCGCGTTCAATTTCTCCCCGAGCATATCGTTCCTCCAGGACGACTAGCGCCTCGGGCTTTCTTTCACCGTCCGGGATATTCGAGCGGCGACCACCCATCAGGTACTTCACCGCCGCCAGCACCAGCAGTATCGGAATTAGCCAGAAAAACGCCATGCCTAGCCACCCCAACCAATGCCAGCCCATGCCGTAGCTTTCATAATCCATCCACATTCCGTTCTCCTCCAGTCTAGCCGTTGAGCAAATATGCGCCTGCATATAACCCAGAGTCGCTTGCAGTTCCGCCGGAGTCGGCGCGGCAATCTCCATGCCGCTGTTTCGCCGCATCCATTGCATGCGTTGCTAATCCAGGTTCAGCAAGGCTCTGATCTGCCCCTCTGTTAGGCCATCCACCGGGATGACGCGCGCCTCATCAATAATCAGCACGGGGCAATGGCGAATCTGGAAACGCTCCACGAGTTCGGGGTGCTCCTCGGCGTAGTAACGCTCATATGTGAGCCCCAGATCCTGTAACTCCTGCTCAATGTTGCTGCAGTGGCAGGTACGGGTGGTAAGCAGTTTGATGTCCATGGTGACCTCCGCCTTTAATGACCGCAGCACATGCATTTGCCGTGCATCTCGCCACCCGTCGTGCGCATGGTCTCGCGCATTTGCTGCATGTGTTCCCGCATAAGCCGTTGCTGTTCCTGGGGATCCTGGGCCTGATGAATCTTTTCCATGCTCGCTTGCATCTGCTGCGTATCCACCTTCACCATGGTTTCGTCGGCTTGCGCGCTGGGTGTTTCTTCAGCCCCACCTACCGCGACGGACACCCGCTCTAGCCGTTGCCTGACTTCGCTCGCCAACGCAGTAATCTCGGGTTTATCCACCAGCTCCAGTACCGCATTCGGGTCCATGAATTCCACATGAACTGTGCCAGCTTCGTCCTGCCGCACCACTACATTGCAAGGCAGGAGCAAGCCGATGGACGGTTCGCTTTCCAGGGCGCGGTGCGCCAAGGGTGGATTGCACGCGCCCAGGATCCGGTAGGGCGGCATATCCTGGTTGAGTTTCTTCTTCATTGTGCCCGCAACATCGATATCGGCGAGTATGCCGAAGCCCTCGCCCTGGAGTGCTTGGGTCACATGCACAATCGCGTCGTCGAACGACATGTCGACGGTTTTTCCGAAGCCATACTTGATCATTTTAATTCTCCTTTCCTCAAATGAAATAAAGCGCGTCAGGTCCGCAACATGCGCAACCCGCTCGCGATCACCACAAACTCGCTGATCTCGTGCGCGAGTACAACCATCGGCAATGTGAAAACTCCCGCGATGGCCCCTGCAACCAGGCCGCCGATCACGACGGCGGAAAGCCCAAGATTCTGCCCGATCACCCGCCGGTTCCGGCGGCTGATCGTCACGGCGTAGGCAAGCCGGGACAGGTCATCCCCCATCAGAGCCATGTCGGCGGTCTCCAGCGCCACATCGGTGCCCGCCGCACCCATGGCGATTCCGACTTCGGCTGCCGCCAGCGCCGGGGCGTCGTTGACACCGTCCCCTACCATCGCCACATGGCCGTAACGCCGCTGCAATTCCGCCACGACACGTGTCTTGTCCTCGGGCGAGAGCTCGGCATGCACCTCGTCCACGCCCGCCTGCAGAGCGATGGCGTTGGCGGCGGCCGTGTTGTCTCCCGTGAGCATGACGATCCGCTCGATCCCCGCCTGCTTGAGCGCAGCCACTGCGTCTGCCGCGCCGGGTCTCAGCAGATCCGCAATCGCAAGGATCCCCGCTGCCCGTTGCGCCGTTCCTACCAGCACCACGGTCTTACCCTCGCCCTGCAGGCGCGCGATTTCGGCCTCAATCGCGGCGAGCGGCGTTCCGAGCTCCCTGAACAGCTTCGGGCTGCCGATGTGCCACTCGCTGCCCCAGACGCGTCCCTTCGCCCCCATCCCGGTAAGCGACTGGAAATCCTCGACCGGCAACACGCCGATCCCCAGCGTGGCGGCGTATTCGGCCACCGCGCGCGCCAATGGGTGCTGCGAGCGGCTTTCCAGCGCGGCGGCAATAGCAAGAACCTCCTCCGCATCGCTCCCGTTCAATGGAATGACCTGGGTCACCTGAGGGCGCCCCATGGTCAGGGTACCGGTCTTGTCCATGGCAATCACCCGCACCTTGGCGAGGTTTTCCAGATGCACCCCACCCTTGACCAGCACGCCGTTGCGTCCCGCAGTGCCGATGGTTGCCACCAGCGTGATGGGGATCGAGATCACCAGGGCGCAAGGCGCGGCGGCCACGATAAAAACGGTGGCGCGGGTCAGCCATTCTTCCCACGGCAAGCCAAAAAGGGGCGGCACAATGGCCAACAGCGCGCCCACCGCAAGAACCGCCGGGCTGTAGCGGCGGCCGAATTTCTCGATGAAGCGCTGGCTACGCCCCTTTGCCTGCTGTGCCTGCTCCACCAGTTGGATAATGCGGGCGATAGTATTATTGGCGAAAGTCTTGGTGGCGCGCACGGTGAGCGCCCCTTCGTCGTTGAGCGTGGCAGCGAAAACCTTGGAGCCGGGCGATTTTTCGACCGGCACCGATTCGCCGGTCACCGGCGCCTGGTTGACGCTGGAGCGTCCTTCGATCACTTCGCCGTCGGTGGCGACCGCTTCACCCGGCAGCACAATGAATATGTCCCCGACGCGCAATTCCTCCACGGGAATCCGCATTTCTTGATCTCCGCGCCGAACCAGGGCAGTCTTGGGCGTGAGATCCATCAGCGACCGAATGGCGAGGCGGGCGCGCTCGGCCGTGTAGCCCTCCGCCGCCTCGGAAATCGAATAAAGAAACACCAGCGTGGCCGCCTCGGCCCACTGGCCCATGACACCCGCCACGATGGCGGCCACCGACATCAGCAGCTCAATGCCGATCTCGCGTTCTTTGATGAGATCTTCCAGCGCCTCGCGCCCGAAAAAGTAGCCGCCAATGAGCACGGCGGAAACGTACAGAAATGTTGCAAGTGAAGTCGGCAGACCCGCCATGGCGCCGAAAAAGCCGACCACCAGCAACGCGCCGGAGACGGCGGACGTCACCACCTTGAGATTGCGCCAGGGACGCGGCATGGGAGCCGACTGGGCAGCGGAGCCGCAGGACGAGCAGGCCATCATTTCCCCTCCACGGCAAGCGCACGGGTCTGGATCCCCACCCGGCAGCGCCCATCTTCGCGCAAGCACATGCGGCTCCGGAAATTCGCCAGATCGTTCGCGAACAGGCTATCGCTGTCCGGCAACGCCATGAGCATGTCGTACAAGCGATCGAGATGCGGTGCTCCGCGCACCAGTCGATGGTACATCCAGCGACCATCCTTTTCGGCGGACAGCAGGCCAGCCTGGCGCAGGGTCTTGAGATGGCGAGACAGCTTGTACTGGGGCTCCATGAGACTATCCACCAGCTCGCAAAGGCACGCTTCCTCCCCTGTGTTGGCCAGAAGTCGGGCAATTCGAATCCTCGTCGGGTCTGCGAGAGCCTGAAAGATTTCCTGTGGTTTGATATTTATTGAATGCATAGTTGCATTGTAGCGCAACTATGCAATTATACAAGAGCAAGATGGGCTGCGGCCTAATCTTATTTCCCGTACCGCGCCGCCACGCCCGCCGATTCCAGGAAGGCGCGCAGCTTGCCGAAGTCGATGATGCCAATCGTCTTCGAGATCCGTTTGCCCGACCCGTCGATGAGGAACGTCGTCGGCGTGCCGCTGACCTGGTCGAACTCGCGCGCGAGGTTGCCGTCCCTGTCGAACACGACAGGAAACGGCAGGCCCTGTTTGCGGACATACGCTCTGATGTCGCCGGGCTGGTCGTAGTGCATAGCCACCGCAATCACTTCGAATCCCTGCTTGCGATACTGCTGATAGGTCTGGATGAGATCAGGCATTTCCGCAAGGCAAATCCCGCAGCTCGTCGCCCAGAAATTGATGAGCACGATCTTGCCGCGCAGATCGCTCAAGCGGATCTGCTGCCCTTCCATGGTCGTGAACGTGAGCGCTGGCGATGCTAGCGCTTGCGCATTCAGAGCGGCACCCAAGGTGATGACCAACATCGCCCAACGTAGTCTGTTGTAAAGCATGCTAATGTTTTCCTTTCCGTGTATCCGCGACGATCCTGCCGTCTTTGACTTGCAGCACGCGTTCTGCCCGCTCTGCCACCGCCAGGTTATGGGTGACCATGAGGAGTGTTTTACCTGCCTTGTTTAGCTCACCGAGCAAGGCCAGCAGTTCCGCCTCGGAGCCGGAATCCAGGTTGCCGGTGGGCTCGTCCATGAGAAGAATATCGGGCTCGTTGGCCAAGGCGCGGGCAATCGCAACGCGCTGCTGCTGGCCACCGGATAGCATGCTCGGAAGGTGATGGGCCTTGTCTCCCAAGCCAAAGCGTTCCAGCAGCTCTATGGCGCGCCCGTTGCTGTGTGTCCCACCGCCGAGCCAGAGCGCGATTTCGACGTTTTCCAGCGCCGTAAGGTGCGGCATCAGGTTGAAGAACTGAAACACGAAACCGATTTTTTTGCCGCGCACGGCCGCCAGTTCCGCAGCATTGAGGGTGCCAAGCTCCGAGCCGTCCAGCACGATGCGGCCGGCGCTGGGGCGGTCCAGGCCACCGATGAGTTGCAGCAGCGTACTTTTACCATGACCGGAAGGCCCCATGATCGCAACCCAGCCGCCGCGCTCCACGGTCATCGAGACTTCCGATACCGCCTTCGCCTCAGCGGCGCCGCTGCCGTAAGTTTTGCTCACTTTCTCCAGTTCGATGACGGCGTTAGACATAGCGCATGGCCTCCACCGGAGAGAGCTTGGTCGCCCGGTACGCCGGGTAAAGACCAGCGAAGAGTGCGAGACACACGGAAAAGCCCAATGTGAGAAGGATGGCCCCGGAGTCGATCACCACTGTCTGTGGCTGATGCAGTGACGCGGTGAACGCATTGTCGGTGAGGTAAGAGCCGAACAGGTAAGCGGCGAGAACGCCCATCGTCACGCCCAGAATCCCGCCGAGCAATCCGTAGAGCCCGGATTCGAGCATGAATGCCAGGAACAAGGTGCGCCGGGTGCTGCCGAGCGCCTGCATAATCCCAATTTCGCGCCGGCGTTCATGCACTGCGGTGAGCAGGGTGTTGACGATACCGAACGCCGCAGCCAGTACGCCGACTGCCGCCACCGCCTGCATGGCCGCACCGACCGAACCTACGATGGACAGTACCGAAGACACCAGTTGCTTGTCGGTGACCACGGCGACGTTGGCAACTTCCTGGATCTTGAGGCTGGTTGCCTCGATTTTTTCGAGGTCACTCACCTGGACGGCGATAAACGACACCTTGTCCTGCACGTCGTAGATTTGCTGAGCGAGGGTGAGTGGAATGAAGGTGGCGATGTCATCCTTGCTGCCCGCTTCGCGCAGGATGCCGATCACGGGAATCGGCTTGCCGCGCACGGTGAATTCGTCGCCTGGCCGGAGCTTGAACTGTTTGGCGATTGCCGACCCGATGACGATCCCGCGCTCATCCGGGGAGTTGAAGTAGCGCCCGGAGTCGATACTCCACTTCTGCAACGCGCGCATCTCTTCAGGCCAAATGCCGATCACCAGCACCGGCTGGTTGCGAAACGCGGTCTTTTCGTTGAGTTGGGGCATAGCGCTCTTGACACCCGGTACAGCTTGAATCTTCGCTAGATCAGACATGGGAATAGCGCTGGGCAGCTGCTCTCCAGTGAGCACCGAGATTTGCTCATAGGCGCACCAGCCCTTCGGCGTGACCACCAGATTGGCGCCCAGCCCTTGAGCCTGCTTCTTGATCTCATCTTTTAGGCCTTGTCCAATTGTCATCAAAGCGACGAACGCCGCCATGCCCACGCTGACACCCGCCAAGGTGAAGATAAAGCGCCCGCGTCGGCGCAGCAGGTTGCGCCATACCAATTGATTGAGATTCATTTCTTGATCGACCCCAGGTTCTCTACCGAGTCGGCGAGGAGATAAACTATTTTCTTGTTCGGATCCTCCGTCATGGTGCCGCGCACGTTGACCTCGTCCCAAGGCTTGAGATTGGTCTCCTTGATCTTGATCGGCAGATAGAACTTCGCACAACTCAGGTCTCGGCAGACCCGGGCCTCGCGCGAGTCGATCAGGCCCACCAAATGTGGATCGTTGGGAGCGAACTTTGCCACGACGCCACGCACCAGAATGCTGCCGGTGTAGCCTTTCGGATCGGATTTCAAATCATCCACTTGCAACGCTCCCTTGGGCAGCAGCGGCTGCGCCTTGCCCAGCAAGTCAGGCAAGTCAGCGTTGGTGGCCTTGACAGCCAAGAGCACGCTCCACGTCACCAATGCGGCGCCTAACACGAGCGCTGCTGCGATCCAGTAGCTACGCTTCTTGGCGGTGTTGCTTGATCCGGCTCCACTCGTATCAGTTTTAATCGAATTCTTCATTTTCATAATTCCTTAGGGTCGAACAGCAACAGCGCATGTCCGCGCTCATGGCTTACACCTGGGTCAGGCCAGGCGCTCCTCCAAGAGACGCAAGTCACCCTTGAGCGCCTTCAGCAGATTCTCGCTGTGCACCCGGTAATAGACCATCTTGCCGTCGTTGCGCATGGTGAGCCAGCCTTGGCTGCGCAGCAGCTTGAGCTGGTGCGAGGTGGCAGCGATGGTCAGTCCCAGGACATGGGATACGTCGCAGACACACAACTCGCCATGGGCGAGCGAGAGCAATATCTTCAGCCGCGTGACGTTGCCCAGCAGCTTGTACGGCTCGGCCAGTTGCGGCAGCAACTGCTCATCATTCGCCAGCTCGGCCTTGATCCGGGCGACCTTCTCCTGCTCGAAACAGGTGACGTTGCAGACAGGGCTGGTAATAGTTTTGGCAGTAGACATCGGCAGCGCACCTCATTTAGATGATTTCGATAATGATAAACTGAGTGTGGCTGACAATGCAAGAAGATTCGGAGCACCTTGACGATAGGGAAAATGGAAGGCACGTATGGGTGGGTTATAAGGAATTTGCGAGACGCATGCGAATCCGGGATGACCGTTGTCGATTTGGGTTGCGGAGACGGTTATTTCACCGCCGCCATTGCCCGACAGATCGACTCGGGTGGCGTCAGCGGATTCGACCTTGACCCAGTGATGCTGGAGCAGGCTCAAGTAGCTTGCGAAGGGATGGCGAATTGTGACTGGCTGTCATGATGAAAAAGATGATGGAGCAGATGGGGAACCAGCAGGAAGGCGAGGCTGGCAGCCCCATGCAGAACATGATGGGCATGTGTATGGGAATGCACGCGGAGATGTTGGCCGCCGTGCACAAAACCGCCTTGATGGCTGCCTTCGCCACACCCGAACTCCATATGCTATTTGGCGAGTGGATGGAAAGCCTGGAACGCGAGGCGCTCACAGCAATGGCGGACAAGAACCAGATGGATGTCGCGACTTTGGCCGCTGCGCTGAAAATCAGTGAGGAAAGCACAATTCATCTTATCGCGCATCTTGCTAGCAAGGGTAAGGCGGTTCTCCGTGTCCATGCGTCCGGGGACAAGTGAATATGGCCAACACTTGAGTGCTGTTGTCCTTGAGTCGGTGCTGACGTGCCCATACTGTGGATTCGCCCAGCAGAAATTTCAGACTGACGCCTGCCAGTTCTACTGAGGATCTTGCAAAACTCGGCAGATGAGTGAAATTACTTGCCTTTTTGGACAAAAAAATAAGGATGCAGGCGGCCAATAATGGCAAAATGTGGGTTATCCAACAACACATTTACAGCCGCAAATGAATACTACACAACGCCCCCTGGTAATGCAACGCTGGCATTTTATGCAGTACGAAATCATCCCTGATTTGGGCGACGAAGTCGGCGTATTGACACCGAACACGAGAAAGTGATTCACACCCTGGAGTGGGTGAGAATCGAAGAGTTTGTGCAATCCACTTGGTGCGGAATCGGTCGTCCACCGCATGACCGGCAGATGTTGGCAAGTGCATTTGTTGCTAAAACGGTATTGGGTATCAAGGCAACGGTTGGGCTGATAGAACGACTGCACATCGATAAGGCGTTGCGGCGGATATGCGGTTTTCCAATGCGTAAAAAGCTGCCCAGCGTAGCCAGTTTTTCGCGTGCATTTGCGGAGTTTGCCGAGTCGAATTTAGCTGAGCGTGCGCATGAGTCGCTGGTGAAGGCGCATTTGGGTGATGCGCTGATTGGACATATCAGCCGTGATGCCACGGCGATTGAGGCGCGTGAAAAGCCGAAGAAGATGGACAGCACAGGCAAAAGTGCCGCCGCTGCTGATTTAATCGAAGCCGCAGAAACGGCAGAAGCCGCTACAGTCGTTGTAACGCCAGAAGTGAAAGACGTTGCGAGCAAGGCCAATGAACCGTCGGCTGTCGATCCGGTGAAAACTGACGACACGGTCAAGTCCAGGGCTGGCCGGAAGAAAAAGAGCCGTTCTGCGCCACCCCCGCCAAAGCGGATCGAAGTGCAATTGCAACAAACGCTGGCGCAGATGCTGGGCGAGATACCGAAGGACTGCGACCGGGGCAGCAAGTGCAACGCACAAGGATACAAGAGCCGCTGGAACGGCTATAAATTGCACATCGACACGGCTGTCAGCGCGCTGCTCAGCAGCGCTTCGATGCATGACAGTCAGGCCGCGATTCCGCTGGCCTTGATGACCGCCGATCGGGTGACGAACTGTTACGATTTGATGGATGCCGCTTATTGTTCGGCGGCGTTACGTGCGCATAGTCGCAGCTTGGGGCATGTGCCGCTGATTGATCACAATCCGCGCCGTGGCGAGAAGATTGAATTTATGCCGCATGAAGCAGAGCGGTACAAGGAACGGACGCAGGCTGAACGCACCAATGCGCGACTGAAAGATGAATTTGGTGGGAAGGACATCTGGGTTCGTGGGCACGACAAAGTAAAGTTGCATCTGATGTTTGGCTTGCTGGCGCTGACTGCCGACCAGCCGATGCGACTACTCACCTAGCCGATCAAGTTGGGCATAAAAAAGCAGCAAAAACATCGACAGTTTAGATTGTCGATTACACCCTATTGATTAAATTGAGAAAATATAATGATTTCGGACGGATAGAGCAGTAGTCGTAGCTAAAATAACTAAAAAACCTCACTCGCGGGTGAGATAACCACTCTTCGATTCCAGTTATCCGGGAGTTTTGTAAGATCCTCTACTATGAGTGCAGCCACTGCAAGACGCTGCTACGCCCGAACTCCGGCGATTGCTGCGTGCTCTGTTCCTTCGGTTCGGTGAAATTTCCTGAGATTGAGAGTTGGCCGGGATTCGTGAAAAAATCATCAAAATACTTTATAACTGTTTGATTTAACGGATAACAGTGCATGCGGGAGTTCTTCAGCGCCTCCCTATGATTCCCGTTATTTTTTTATCTAACCCTTGAAAAATGTAAATTCATTCACCGGTGGATCTATTTTCCGGGCACGAATCCGTTCTTTACACGGAGCGTGGTGGAATATATAGCTTCACGCATGAAGGTCAGTTCATCGGTCACTCTCCTTCCTTATCCGTTTTCGTCCGATGCGCCACGAACACCTGTAATTCTGCCTTTTCTATCAGGAGCGTCAGTCTGTCCTGGTCAAGCTTTTCCATCTTTTGTTCGGCGTGGCCAAGACGTTCGGTAAGCAGTTGTGTTTCCTTCTCTTGCCCCGCCAATGCCATACGTGCTTCATTGAGCGCCTGTCGAGCCGTGTCCAATTGCTCTTTAAGATCCCGGCGTGCCGAGGTGATTTCCTGAAGCTGATAAGACAATTGATCGCGCTCTGAGCGGGCCGCGACCGCGTGTTCCTGCGCAGTGCGTGCCACTTCCTGCAGCCGCATGCTTTCTTCGGTCAGACCCGCTAACCGCACCTCCTGCTGCCCGATCGTCGACTGTTGCGCAGCCAGTTGTCGCTGCGCGCTCGTCCATTCTTGCTCCCCACGCGCGATGCGTTGTTCTGCGGCCTGCCGCTCCTCGGCGCGTTGGCGCGCCGTCGCTTCCTGGTAGTGCTCGAACTGCACGCGACTCTGGGTCAATTGAAGATGGAGCGCTGCGATTTCAGCGGCGCGGTCGGCCAATCGCTGCTGTAGGCCCCCATTGTCACTCTGCATGGTGGCCAATGTGACATTCAAAATCTGGTGCTCCGCCTGCAAACCAGCCAGGGCGTCTCTGGTGTGCTGCAACTCGATTGACAGCGCTCCGTTTGTTTCGGATAACGCCCGGTTGTCTGCGGTCGACTGGTCCGTGCGATCGGTGGCGGCTTGGAGTGCTGCCTGGTGCGCCTCAACGGCTGCGACCAGCCGTTGCTGGACATCGGCCTGCAGCTGGTCATAGACACTTTTGACGGCCTCAAGCAGCTGGCTCGGCACGCCCAATTCAGCCTTTACACTATCTTCCGAATGCGCTGCTTTCCAGCGTTTGAGCAGGGGCGCAAGGGTGCTCTTGCTGCCAGTGCCGCCGAGCGCTTCACGGACATTGTCGACGGTCGGGTTTTTGCCGTTCTCGACCAGTTGGGTGGCGGCTTGTGCGACATGAGAAAAGAGAATGCCTGCGCGACCCATGACGTCTCCCTGAAATTAAGATAACATATTACGTGTTACGTAATTATACATAATATTACGATAAAAATATAGAAATAATTACCCGTTTTAATATCACGATAAGGTAACTTATCGCGTATCATGTAAGTTATCGGCATGCTATGCTGTGTAATTCCCGGTACAAACGTCGAATTTGAGCGACAAGCCATGCGCGAAGAATCCTCCGTCCAAAGCAGTAAAGTAACCATGATTGCCGGTACTCATACCGCGACCCGTAACGTCGGTACACCTGCCAATGCCGACCTCACGGCCCAACACCGGGCATTCTTGGCGGCCGCCACCTCGGACAACACGCGCCGCACGTACCGATCCGCCATCCGTCACTTCCTTGCCTGGGGCGGTGTATTGCCAAGCGATGAGACCACAATGATTCGGTACCTCTTGGCTTACGCGCAATCGTTGAATCCCCGAACGCTGGCGCTGCGACGGACCGCGTTATCGCAATGGCATGTCTACCAGGGCTTTGTAGATCCGGCATCGACGCCGACAGTGCGCAAGACCTTGGCCGGTATCGAGCGTGTGCATGGCAAACCGAAAAAGAAGGCGAAGGCGCTGCCTTTGGCGGATCTGGAGCGCATCGTTGTGCACTTGGTCGCCTTGGATGCGCTCACGACCAAGCGCGACAGTGCGCTGCTGCAGCTCGGGTATTTCGGCGGCTATCGCCGCAGCGAGATCGTCAGTATCCAAGTCGAACACGTTGCGTGGGAACCGGAAGGCATCGTCATTACGCTGCCGCGCTCAAAGACCGATCAGCATGGCGAAGGGATTATCAAGGCGGTTCCGTACGGTGACAGCCTTTGCTGCCCGGCGACCGCATTGCGCGCTTGGCTGGCAGCCGCCGGAATCGCGTCCGGGCCGCTGTTCCGTCCGGTGAGCAAATGGAACGAGGTCGGCGCTGACGCGCTCCATGCGGGCAGCGTCAATACGATCCTGGCCAACTGCGCGAAGAGAGCAGGCTTGAACTATGTGCCACAGCTCTCCAGCCACAGCCTGCGACGCGGTATGGCTACCAGCGCGCACCGCGCCGGCGCCGACTTCCGGGATATCAAGCGGCAGGGCGGCTGGCGCCACGACGGGACAGTGCAGGGATATATCGAGGAAGCGGACCGGTTCGAAGAAAACGCGGCGGGTAGCTTGCTGCGTAAGGCGAAATAACACAGATCCACGAAGCCCAAGCAACCACCTGTGTGCGATGGTAGTTTTTACGGAATTTTGCACGAATCCCGGCCGACCCTCAAAAGCGCCAAAAAGATATAGTAGCTTTCAATCGAGGCACGGCAACGACTGGCTTGGCGCAAGCGCATGACGAAATGACCCGACTCCGGGCGGAGCGTGGGTCGCTGATCCAGTAAGTGGCCACAGCAGATGGCACACTCGTCGGGCTGTTATCGGTGCCGAAATCAGGCTTGAGGAGGCCTTAAGCGACCGCCGCCGAACAAGAAGAAGGTCAAAAGCCGCATCAGCAGGACTTGATGGATCGTTAAGTCCTATTTTTACACGCATGTCGGCTGTACCCGTAATACGCCCACTCGAACCCGGTCTTGTCAAAGGCGATGTTACGCAAATAGTTCGACACGACCGGAAATTGCTCGGGCTCAAGCAGATTGAACGCCTGCTCTTTGACGGCCGTGAATGGAGTATCATCGGGAATCGAGGTGTCGATAAATAAGCTCAGCACCTGGCCTGCTGCCTGCAAATGCTCGGCCGCGTCCAGCATCGCCTTTTGCATGCCCTCTTCGGCCGCCCGCTTGGCTTGTTTTTCGTATTGGTCGACCAGATGAATGAACGCTTCGATCAGGTTATCGTTGATCTGGCGAAATCGATGGTATGCAAAACACAGCAGGTACAACCGGGTCGTTCCCTGCGCCATGCGTTGCAGCTTATAGACGGTATAGAACTTGACCAGGGACGCATAGTACTTGCCGCTCTCAACAGATAGGCCGGCGGTCGCCAGAAACGTTTGGGCAAATTCATGCAGTGGCTGAAAGAACCTGCGGCGCTCGACTTCCTGCCGCAACTCCTTGTAGCTGAAATCCCTGGCTTCGCGCTTCAAGGCGCTGATGCGATATACCTGCTCATCGGCTTGCAGCAATGTGTCGAGCTGTTCCTTGGTCGCCGGTATAAGTGCTTGCGCCAGTAATTCGGTGATGCGATTGCGTTCGCGCGTGACCGCACGACCGACCAAGTCCTGCAGGAAGGTATAGCCGGGGATGACGATGCGCTGACTTTCGAGGTACTGTAACACTTCACGCATGATGTAAATCGGCTGGGTCGACAGCATGGCAAAGCGCTGCGCCTTTTTCTCCAGTTCGTCTTTTGCCGCTTGATCGGCAAGCCGGTAATTGAATAGCTGCAGAATGATCTGTTGCTGTTCCAACCGGGTGGGCTTGGACAATGTCTTGAATGAAGCGATCTCTTTGCCCGCAAAAACATGCTTGACAATGTACGCCAGGTCGTCGGCAACGTTGTCCGGTTCGTAAACAAAGAAACGCCGCCTGGCTTTGAAGTAGCCCAGTTGTATTGCCAGGTGAATGGCTGCCGCGGTGGTATGGACGCGATAAACCGCATCGCGCTCGGCGGTGCTCAAATCGAAGTAAAGCCGCCGGTCGTCGTCGTTGAGTTTTGGTAAATCATAGAGGGTCGCAATCTCTTCGGCGGACAGGATGGTCAGTCGGCGTGTATCGGTAGCCATGACTTATCCAGGAAACGCAGGTTTGCGTTTTTCAGTTGCGCGTCATAAGCGTGCATGCCACCGCCGGGGTAGCCGAATTTCTTGGTGTCCCTGTTCTTTTCATGGGAATCCGCTTCTGAACCGAAAGTGTGCAATACGGTACGACGGGCGCTGACCATATCAATCCTCCGCTATTGATTCGGCCGGCAAGGCGGCAGGCATCCTGTGTTCGATGCGCTGTTTCGCGAAGGGGTCGGCGCTCTCGACGTAGCGCATCGCGGAATGGATATTTTTCCAGCCGACGTACTCCATCAATGTTTTCAGATCCCACCCGTTCGCGGTAGCCCAATGGGCAAAGCCGCGACGTAGCGAATGTCCGCTGTAGAGTGCCGCCGAGGCGATGCCCGCGTCGCTGAAGAGCGCCCGCAGCAAGGGCACCAGACTATTGGGATGCAAACCATTATTACCGACGCGGCCCCAGCGATCAACGGAACGAAACACGGCGCCCGCCGTAAGACCGGCGAGTACCATCCAGTCCGTGTAGGCGGTCACCGGACAGAGTCGCGACAATGCCGGGGCCTTGAAGCGGGTGCCTTTTAGCTGCCGGTCGCCTTTGGTCTGCGGCAGAAAACAAATCATGCCTTCACCCGGCAAAACCTCAACGTATTCCACCTGCAGACGGGTCAATTCGTCGCTGCGGAAACCGCGCCAGAAGCCTAACAGCAGCAAGGCCTTGTTACGCGTATGTCGTCGCTGGGCAGGTTGATCGCGTGTCCGGATGGTGAGTTCAATGGCCTGGTCCAGCCATTGCACCACCTGTTCCAATTGCTCCAGTTGCAACGGCTTGGCGCGCTTTTCCTGCGCAGGATGCACCGCCTGGATGCCGCGAAATACCTTGCGTACCACCGGTGTTTTGGTGGGATCCGGAAAACCTTGGTCGATATGCCATTGCGCCAGCGCGGCAATGCGCTGCCTGAGCGTATTGATCGATAGTGTCTCGGCATGATCGGCCAGATAGCGCGCGACGCTATCTGCGGTCGCGGGCAGAAAGCCACCCCATTCGGTTTCAAAGTGCCGGATCGCCGACTGGTAGCTGCGCCGGGTATTGTCGCGCGTGGCGGCATGGATGTATTGATCGACTTTGTTCATAGGGGTTCGAAACGTCGGCGTAGAAAAAGACTCGCGCTATTCGGCGACTCGCAAGCCTCTGGATGGCTTCAATGCGTACAATTACGCGAGTTCGTCATAGTATTAAGTGCAGTGTTGTAGCCCGTTCGGACTCAGAACAGCCTATTTTACCGGTGAGATTGGTAATCAACAAATCCATGAGACTCGGTGCTTCATGCGATGTTTCAGTCAGGCTGAGTTTGGCGGCGGGTGAATTGTTCATGAAATATTATTTCCTCACTTGACGAAATACCAAAAGAATTTTAATAAATAATTCACGCAAAGTCGCTTGACAATAACCTTGTGCGAATCATATCTTACGTAGTCTGGCGGTTGCCCACCTTGTCGTATCTGTACAGCGCGTCGCTGGCCGCGCCGGGATAGTCGGCGGTCTTGAGGCGGTAGAGGGGGTCGTAGGCGTAGGTGGTCGTGCCCGTCGCGTCAGCCTGCGTGAGGATGTTGCCTACCCGATCACGTGTATAGCTGGTGTCCGAGATCAGGGCGTTGGCGGCGTCGTACTGGCTGAGCCGGGTCAGGGCGCCGTTGGCGTCGTACTGGCTGGTGGTGCGGGCGCCCGCGCTGGTGACCCTTGAGAGCAATCTTCCCGCCGGGTCGTACTGGTAGTCGACCTGCAGGTAGTCGGGGTTGCCCAGCATCGTGAGGCGGTTGAGGCGGTCGTACTGGAAGGTGTAGCCGACGGTGCCGTTGGCGGCGCTGGCGCGGTTGCCGGCGGGGTCGTAGCCGAAGGTCTCGGCCGTGCCGTCCTTGAGGTAGTCCACCCACATCGGGCGGTTGGCGGCGTCAAAGATGATGCGGGTGGTCTCGTTGAGGCGGTTGGTTTTCTCGAAGACGTTGCCCGCTTCGTCGGGTTTGTACGTGGTGGTCTTGCCGCTGTGATCGGTCTCGGCGGTCAGCCGCCCGAGGTCGTCGTAGGCGAAGCTGTGCGTTTTGAGTTCGGCGTCCTTGACGGTGAGGCGGTTGCCCGCGAGGTCGTAGGTGAAGGCGGTCTTGCCGTTCTGGGCGTCGGTGATCTTGGTGGGGCGGTCGATCTCGAATTTGACGGTTTCGCTGTTGGCGTTGGTGATGGCCACGGTGTCGCCGCGCAGGGTGTAGGCGGTGGTGGTGCGGGTGCCGGTGGCGTCGATGACGGCGGTGCGGCGGTTCATTTCGTCGTAGCTGTAATCGGTGCGCATGCCATTGCTCGGTATCCGGTTCAGCAACCGGCCCGCTGAGTCGTGTTTTATAGGCATTGCCATAGCTTAGCTTTCTAATTCAGCCAATGCGTTAATGAGAATTTGTAACTTCTTAGGTTCACCCATTATTTCTGGAAACTCTTTAGCGACTGAAGGATGCGTAGCTTTGTCTATTCTTGCAGTCCAGGTCTCTAGTTGATCTTTGGCTTGCATTAGATAATCTCTGGCTTTGGTTTTGTCGCCCAAATATTTATATGTGAAACCCCGAAGATAGTTTCTGCGCATGGAATCAGGGTGGCTGTCCAAGCCAAGGTTAGGCTCCCTGCTTTCAAGTAGCCGAATCCAATTGGCAATATCCATCAGCTTATTGAGCGTGGGTATTATTTCGGTCGCCAATTGACTCCGCACGTCGTTCAATACCAATGCTTGGCGTTCTTCGGGTTCATCCAGATGCCAGGAAGTTATATGCAGCTTCGGCTGCTTGTTGTACGACAGCCAAAATTGCCATCTAGAAAAGACAAGGCGCTTCGCTGCTAGCTTTTGCTTGATGGTCCGTGTTGCGCGGAACCGAACATGGCAATCAACTTCTCTTGGAGTCAGGAGCCGGTCGATTCGGTGAAGAAAACGTTCGCCATTTTCATCGGGGATAAAGGGGTAATAGCAGCCGTATAAAATGGAAAAGACGCTCTCTGGCAGCTCCCATAATCCCCCCCGTTGTTCGATTGTCAAAAACTGCAATTCGATGACATCCGTCTTGACGTCAGTAATGCGCCAGACGTTGTTACCTTTCTTGTGAGTAAAGCCTTCTTTTTTTAGTAACGGGTCGATAGCGTCGAAGATCAGCTTCCGCGCTTGCGCGCGGGTCAGATGCAGTGCCAGTGGCTGAGCCTCTCTTTGAAAAACCCGTTTAATGTTCTCAAGGTGGTGGATCATTGTGCGATAAATGCCCACTAGCAACTACTTCGCATAGACAGACTGCATCATGTTGGTATTCGATTTATTCGGATACAGGAGGAAACCACCACTCGCATTATTCGCCGCCCCAAAACCAAACCCGATGCCTGCGGACGTTCCTGTCGATAAGTTGGCAACGCCCGAGGAGTTAATGCCCGGTATTTTACCGATTAATAAAGAACCATCGTCAACTAACCCTTGTACTCTTGAAATATTGGTTGCTGGGCCACGGGTAAGGAGCGTAGTTGAACCTTGTTGCCCAGAAAACTTCACAAAGTCGGCAAGATCGGAAGAGCACACGTCTGAACTCCAGTCACGCCAATCCT
>CAMTYI010000125.1:0-1925 GCA_947085925.1 uncultured Gammaproteobacteria bacterium | reverse complement strand
GCGTAGACGCTATCATTAATGAGACCGTCACCTCGCGTAAAGGTGCGCCAGTTTTTGCCGTCATACCGTGACAAGCCATGATCCGTGCCAAACCAGAACACCCCGTCCTTATCCTGGGCGATGCTGAACACGATATTCCCGGCCAATCCGTCCTTGACGGTGTAACTGGTCCAGCGCGTCCCGTCAAAATGGCTGACGCCGCCACCCCAGGTGCCCGCCCACACGGTGTTATCCGGGCTGACATGAATGCAGAACACATAATTGGGGTTATAGGTAGGCTTGCCTTCCATCACAACACTCAGATCATGGCGCGTCCGCGTCCCCAAGCCTGTGTTCGAACTCGCAGGGAGGTTATCGGCATTCGGCGCCCCCAAGCCATCCTTGTGCGTCCAGGCCGTCCAGGTCTTGCCGTCAAACATCGAGACGCCACCTTCGGTGCCGAACCATACCCGGTCTTGCGCGTCAACGCCGATGCCGTACACCCACTCGTTGACCAGCTCCTTGAGGTAGGTTTTGAATTCACCCGTTTTGGCATCGACACGGTTGGCGCCGTACCATGTGCCTATCCAGACCGTGCCGTCGCTTTGCTCGCCGAACGAATACACCCAATAGTCGGCCAGGCCGTGCATGGGGAAATAGGTCTTCCACTTGCCATTGTTATAGCGCGACGCGCCGCCGCCGTTGGTGCCAAACCACTTGTTTCCCTTGCTGTCCACCATGATGTCAAAGACATACTCATTGGCCAGCCCGGCCTCGCGCGTGAAGGTATTACGCACATCGCGGCTCGCCAGATCAACCTCGTGTACGCCTAACGATGTGCCTACCCATAAGCTGTTTTTTTCAGGATCAACCGCCAGCGCCCGCACATAAGCATCATCACCCACACCAAAGTTTTCCAGCACACGCTGGTCATTGGCGTGCGCATCATTGCTCAGTAGGTCCCGCGTTGCGGACTGAGGCGCGCTGACCGGGTTAGCCGCCTTGGCATCCTTGGCGGGCGCATTTTCCTGTGCGCTGGAACAGGCTGAAACTGTCAATGCCACGAGCAGCGCGGCACACAAGGGGGGACGCAAAAAATGCATTACCGCATGCTTCTCAAATAGGCGACGATGTCCAGAATTTCCTGGTCCGTCAGCAGCCCCCTATAGGCAGGCATAACGCTTATGCCATCGCGGATGCTGACAAGCAGCGCCATGTCCGGCTTGAACAACCTTTCGCGCCGCGAGAAATCCGGCGTGCCGGGCATGGTGCTGGCACCATCCTCGCCATGACAGCTTGAACAATGGGTTGCATAAATTTTTCCGCCATTGCCGGGATCGGCAGCATGAACTATGCCATTCCACCCCATCAACGCCAGAAGCCCACCCAAGGCAAGCACAGCATGGCGTTTAATATGCTGAATAAAAAGAGATTTGACTGGGATCATAAAATTTGAATCAAAGCGCGTCATATTGTGTTGCCCTCCCGCAGTAAACAGGTAAATCCGTCGCAATAGTAACAGTCCGGCACGGCTCATGGAAATACTGATTGGGCAAGATCACAATACTGGATGGCATGCCCGTTCAATGATTTCCCAAGCTCACCACGTAAGCGCAGGTTCGCCGTGCGCACCATGGCCCGGCAACTGAATTGGTGCGCATGGCGAACCCTACATTTTGGCTTAAGTAAGTGCTATTCGGGCCACAGCTCTTTTAATCAGTCTGTGGCGAACTAAAACTCAATAATATTCGACTTTTCTTGATGCAAAGGCAAGGTTAGACTGCGTCAAACAGGCGTCCACTCCGAACGGGCATTGCGCACCGATCCAGTGGGCAAGTGGAGGTTCGCTTTCAGGTTAAAGCTGTCGTCACAGAATTACTGCAAGGAATCGTGCATGAAACGTGTTGTCCTTTTTCTCGCTACCAATCTGGCCATCGTGCTGGTGC
>CAMTYI010000124.1:0-21834 GCA_947085925.1 uncultured Gammaproteobacteria bacterium | reverse complement strand
GCCTTACTGATGATGATGTGAAAGCAGCCGTGGATTACATGGTGAGCCAGTCGAAGTGATCGATCTGGAGTAATTCTGTTTCTATTTCAAAACGCAAATAATTATGTAGGGTGCGTCCCACGCACCAATGATTGTGGTGCGTGGGACGCACCCTACAATTCCACTGTTGATTTGGAAGTGGAGTATGCCGCCATGCTTGACGATTTCACACACGAACCGCGCATCGCCTATTTCTCCATGGAAATTGCCCTGCGTAATGAGATACCCACCTACAGTGGCGGGTTGGGGGTGCTCGCCGGGGATACCCTGCGCTCCGCAGCGGACCTCGAATTACCGCTGGTTGCAGTAACGCTGGTAAGCCGCGCGGGTTATTTCCGTCAGGAGATCGATCCCCAGGGAAAGCAGATCGAACATCCCGACGTATGGGACCCCAGCCGCTGGGCGACACGCCTGAAGGCTGGCGTCGCCATCTCCATCGAAGGACGGGACGTTTGGGTAAGTGGTTGGCTCTATATTTTGCAGGGCCACATGAATGGCAGAATACCCGTTATCCTTCTGGATACAGACCTGCCTCTCAATGGCAGCGAAGACCGGGAGATTACCCATCACCTGTACGGCGGCGATCTGGCCTACCGGCTCAAACAGGAGATCGTTCTGGGGGTAGGTGGGGCGCTGATATTGCAGGCCTTGGGATTTCAAATCCGCCAATACCACATGAACGAGGGCCATTCCGCCTTGCTGGCACTGGAACTGCTGCGGCGTTACGCCTATCCCCCAGACGATGTGAGGGCGGGAGAGAGTCCTTATGATATTCCCAGGGTTAGAGAACTCTGCAACTTCACGACCCACACGCCGGTTGAAGCGGGGCAGGATAAATTTCCTTATGACCTGGTACACCAGACGTTGGGGGAAATCATCAACCTTCCAACGATAAAATCGCTGGCAGGCGAAGACAATCTCAATATGACGCGGCTTGCCCTTAACCTCAGCGAGTATGTCAACGGTGTTGCCAAGAGTCATGCCGAGGTATCCAAAAAACTTTACCCTGGGTACCGTGTTCACGCCATCACGAATGGGGTACATCCCTATGCCTGGACTCATCCTGCCTTTGCCAAACTTTACGATGCCCACCTGCCTGGCTGGTGCCACGAAGCCGGGATTCTGGTACGCGCCGACCGCATACCGGATGCGGCGATCTGGGAAGCACATACCCACGCCAAGAATGACCTCATCGAAAAGGTAAAGGCGCTGACAGGTGTCGAGCTTCATCCCAAAATACCCATCATCGGCTTCGCCCGGCGCATGACCGAATACAAACGCCCCGATCTATTATTTTCAGACATCCAACGCCTGAAAACCATTGCACAGGAACGGACTTTCCAGATTGTACTGGCGGGCAAGGCCCACCCCCGCGACGAAGGTGGCAAACGCCTGATCGAACTGCTGCACACACATATGCGCGAGCTCGCCGATAGTGTGCGGATCGTCTATCTTCCCAACTATGACATGGATATTGCACTATCCATGGTGTCCGGCGTCGACATATGGCTGAACACCCCCTTGCGCCCCCTCGAAGCCTCCGGCACCAGCGGCATGAAAGCCGCCTTCAACGGCGTGCCCAGCTTGAGCGTCATGGACGGGTGGTGGATCGAGGGATGCATCGAAGGAGTGACGGGCTGGGCAATAGGCAACTCCACAGAATTAGCCAATGGCGATGATGTGAATGCGCTGTACAACAAATTGCTGCAAGTGGTTCTGCCGCTTTATTACATGGACCGCCCCGCCTGGATCTCGGTGATGAAAGGCGCAATCTGCAAGAACGCATCTTTCTTCAACAGTCATCGTATGATGCGACGTTACGCCACTGAGGCTTATATCCGATAATCCTGAAAACGGCGATTCACCACAGAGCGCGCAGAGAATGCAGAGAAAAAACAAGACATTGACAAAATGTGCAGAGTCACCCGTTGGGTGGGTACGCTTGTTACGCTAACCCCCCTGAATTTCTTTGCGTCCTCTGCGTACTCTGCGGTTCAATAGCTTTTTTCAGGATCATCCATGTCCATCCTGGTTTTCAACAGCGGTAGCTCGTCACTCAAATTTCAGCTTTTTGATACAGCCGCATCGGGCGAGTTAAAGATGCTGGCGCGCGGGCTGATCAGCGCATTTGGTGAGCAAGCGCGCTTTACGTGGGTTATCGATGGCAGGCCCGGCGACGCTTGCGCAGCCATCCACAATCACCATGACGGCGCCCGCTGGATTTTGGACTGGCTGCAAGATAAAACGCTTCTGCATACGCTGACAGCCGTAGGTCATCGCGTGGTGCATGGCGGAGATATCTTTACCGCGCCGACACGGGTAAACGAAAGCGTCGTAGCAGCAATCGAATCATTAAATTCTCTGGCGCCGCTACACAATCCCCTTGCCGTGCAAGTCATCCGCGCCTGCCAAACATTTTTGTCACCGGATATCCCGATGGTTGCAGTGTTTGATACTGCATTTTTTCATACCCTGCCGGGCCATGTGAGCTGCTATGCCCTTCCGCATGAATGGACACTTAACTATGGCATCAAACGCTATGGTTTTCATGGCATCGCGCATCGCTATCTTTACCAAAAGTATCACGAGATTACCGCGTCAGAGTCAGACGCCAAAACCAGCCGTGTGATCACCCTGCAACTCGGCCAAGGCTGTTCCGTTGCGGCCATCCGTGGTGGAGCAGCGGTGGAGACCAGCATGGGCTTCACGCCGCTGGAAGGACTGATCATGGCCACACGCTGTGGTGATATTGATCCTGGCGCACTGTTGTATCTCGCCGAACGGCTAAGCATCGAACAATTACGTGAAGGGCTGAATCAACGCGCGGGACTGTTGGGCGTGTCCGGCACGAGCGCCGACATGCGTGAATTGTTACGGCTGGAGGCGCAAGGCCACAGCGGCGCAAAACTCGCGATTGACGCTTTCTGCCACCGCGTGCACAAATACCTCGGTGCCTATCTGGCAGTATTGGGCGGCGCCGACGCCATCGTCTTCAGCGGCGGCATCGGCGAACACGCACCGCTCATCCGGGAACGCATCTGTGCCGGCATGGAATGGTGCGGACTGGTAATGGACAAGGCCGCCAATATAGCGGCAACAGGCGACTCGGAAACCTGCATTTCCACCAACTCATCGCAAGTAGCGGTTTATGTCATTCCAGCAGATGAAGAATTATTGATAGCGCGAGATACAAGGGAATGTCTGGCGTAATATTTTTAGCCGTTAACCGGCCCTATTCACAGAGTTGCATGTAACGAACATTGCGCTTACAATAGTGTTTCATGTAACAACAGATGATTGAGGTGGTATCATGAGGACAAGCACTTCTGATCGCGTGCAAAAGCATCGGGCAGGCTTACGTGCCTCTGGGCTGCGCCCGGTACAGATTTGGGTGCCGGATACCCGCCGTCCAGGTTTTGCCGAGGAATGCCGCCGCCAGTCGCGCCTGGTGCACGACGACCCGCACGAGAAGGAAACCCTTGAATGGCTTGCCGCCGCCGCTGACACGGACGGCTGGGAATGAGGCGGGGCGACCTCGTCACGATTGCCCTGCAAGGCGACTATGGCAAGCCACGCCCGGCGCTGGTCATACAGTCAGATCTATTCGATGAACATCCATCCGTTACGGTCTTGCCCGTGACTAGCGAGCTGCGGGAAACCCCCTTGTTCCGTATCATCGTACAGCCGAACACCGGCAACGGCCTGCAGAAGCCCTCCCAGATCATGGTCGACAAGACGCAGACAATTCCCCGCGAAAAGATCGGCAATACATTCGGGCGGCTGGACGACGAAAGCCTGTTGGCCGTCAATCGCGCCTTGGCGGTATTCCTGGGCTTCGCATGAGTCGCGCTTCGCTTGAGAGGTGAGCGATGTGGTGTTATTCCATTTATAATTCAAAGATAAATTATTACCCCCTCTCCCGCAGGGCGGGAGAGGGTTGGGGTGAGGGTAGTCGGCGAGCACAATAAACCGAAAATTATCATATTATTAAATCCCCCCCTAACCCTGCCCCTCGCTTCGCTCTCACCGCAAGCGGGGCGAGGGGATATATTTATTGTTCGATAGATTAGAAATGGAATTAGTTCTCGTGCCACTGACGGAATTTATGAAATATTCGGTTTAAGATGCAACGTCATAACCCGCATCTTCGATAGCATTCTTGAACATTTCCACGCCAGCCTTACCGGCATCATACTCGATAGTGGCCTGTGCCTTTTCCAGAGAGACATCCACACTGATTACGCCATTTATCGGTTGCAACACGTTTTTAATGCTGTTTACGCAGCCACCGCACGTCATGCCCTGCACATTCAGGATTACGGTTTCCATTTTTCACTCCTTAAACCTACGAATGAATACTTCGCCACCTCTTGAGCAACAAAGAATTACTGACAACAGACACAGAGCTTAAAGCCATTGCCGCGCCAGCGATCACCGGATTGAGCATACCGAAAGCTGCCAACGGGATGCCCAGTACATTATAAATAAATGCAAAAAATAAATTTTGGCGGATCTTGGACAGCGTCGCGCGTGACAATTGCATTGCATCGACCACGCCCAGCAGATTGTTGCGCATCAACGTAACGTCGGCGGCTTCAATCGCCACATCCGAACCCGCGCCGATGGCGAAACTGACATCCGCCGCAGCGAGTGCCGGCGCATCATTAATGCCATCACCCACCATGCCAACCACCCTGCCACTGGCCTTGATCTTCTGTACTTCAGCCGCCTTGTGTTGCGGGAGCACTTCCGCCACATAATCACGTATGCCCGCCTGTGCGGCGATGATTTGTGCCGTGGCACGGTTGTCACCGGTGAGCATAACCACGGCAATACCCATCTGGTGTAATCGCGCCACCGCCTGCACCGAGCTGTCACGCAACTTATCAGCAATACCCATATACCCCAAAACCTGCTCCCCGCTGGCCACGCCTATCACGGTTTTGCCTTGTGACTGCAAGTGGGTGACAGCCGCCATATCAAGAATAACACCCTGCTCTAAAAGATAGCTTGGCGATCCCAGCCAAATGGCTTGCCCATCGACTTCAGCAAATATTCCTTTGCCAGTAACAGCCGCGAACTGGCTCACAGCGCCCGGCTGCACACCGGCTTGCCTTGCCTTTTCCACAATCGCAACAGCAAGGGGATGACCAGAACCTTGCTCCACCGTCATTGCGATCCGCAGCAATTCCGATTCTGACACCTCGCCGCACAGAACAATATCGGTCACTACCGGCTTGCCTTCGGTGAGGGTGCCGGTCTTATCCACGATCAAGGTTTGAATTTTTTCGGCACGCTCCAATGCGGCGGCGTTCTTGACCAGCACGCCCGCTCGCGCACCTAATCCAGTGCCCACCATGATCGCCGTGGGTGTAGCAAGACCCAACGCACAGGGGCAAGCAATCACCAGCACCGCCACCGCATTGATCAACGCCACCGTAAAATCACCGCTGAGCCACCACCACAAGCCCAGTGTGACCATGCTGATTGCAACCACCACCGGCACAAAGATACCGGAAATCACATCAGCCAAGCGCTGTATCGGCGCCTTCGAACCCTGCGCCTCCTCGACAAGATGAATAATCCCCGCCAGCACGGTGTGGCTGCCCACGCCGGTGGCGCTGCACTTGAGCAGCCCTTGCTGATTCATGGTGGCAGCGAAGACTTTGCTGCCTGCTTCCTTCGTCACCGGCAAACTCTCGCCAGTCAGCATCGACTCAACAACACTGGAATGCCCCTCAATCACCTCACCGTCCACGGGCATGCTCTCCCCGGGGCGCACGATGAACACGTCACCCACGTTAATGCTGTCCACCGGCACCTCGATGATCTGACCATCGCGCTCCACACGGGCGGTCTTGGGCTGTAATTTGATCAGCTCTTCGATCGCCGAAGACGTCTTGCCCTTGGCCTGCATTTCCAGCAGCTTGCCCATCATGACCAAAGTAATAATAGCCGCGCTCGCCTCGAAATAAACATGCTGATCATGCAAGCCCAGCACAGTCACAACAACGCTAAATAAATAGGCCATGCTGGTGCCGAGCGCGATCAACACATCCATATTGGCACCGCCACCACGCAGCGCATGCCAGGCACCTACATAAAAGCGTTTACCAATCCAGAATTGCACGGGCGTTGCCAACAGCCATTGCAGCCAGCGCGGCAAAATTTCGACGTGGGTCCCGAAGATCATGAGCACCATCTGCAACACCAACGGCGTGGTGAACGCCACGGAGATCCAGAACAAACGCAGCTCTTTGTGATAAGCCTCGACACGGCGCGCCTTTTCTTCGGCGTGGCTGGCCGCCACAACTTCCTGTGCGTCATAACCGGCCTTGCGCACGGCATTGATGAGCGCGTCCACACTGACCACACTCGCCGTATAACGGACGTGCGCCTTTTCGGTAGCAAAATTAACCGTCGCCTCAACACCCTCCACGCGATTCAACACCTTCTCGATGCGCGCCGCGCACGCCGCACAGGTCATACCCGAAATGGATAACTCGATGGTTTCAGGGGGAATGCCGGACATGTCACTCTCCAGCGGTTTTGTCTGATTCATGATGAAATGTCATCCTGGAAACAGCGGTTGGACGTTGTGCCCCATTATCCCCTCATTGCGCCCTTCACGGGGATTACGGGTAGGGGACGAAACAATCGTAGCGTGCGCTGTGCGCACGAACACATTATCCTTGATCCATTACGATATTAGAATCCGGTGAAACATTGTTACATGAAATCGATTTTGGAATAACCTCATTCGAGCTTCCGGCGCTATGGCGAACCGGTTTGATCGTTTCCACAGCGCAGGCTACACTTTCTGGCGAGCAGAACATGGGTAAAAAAACTGCGAAAACGGGATGAAGAATGGCAAAGATATGCCAAGGTGCGAGAGTACCTTGATCTCAATCGTCATGTTTAATCCTTGCAATGAAGGGGAGAGATATCAATAATGCCCTTTTCCGTACCCGAAGTTATGTGTCCTGCTCGTACCTCACGCTCAACTTTTTCTCTGTCAAATCGCTTTATCCCGAGAACACATTTCTTGGAAAGGGGCAGGGCTATCAAAAATTCTTTGGACTCCTTTATGGCGGCCTTTAGGGCATCAGCGAAAGCACTCGTTGGCTCGTCAAGCTCGCTGGACTTATCCGTGATTGGAAGCGATGGAGCACGCATAATGGAAGGTGCTTGACGCCAAAGTTCGTTTTGACGACTCTTACGTAACGCCTCTTCCCTGGCCTCTTGCTGAATGAAATCGCGCGCAAGGCCATATAAATCCTTTTTTGGCGTGCCGCCAACATCAGGCGCAGATGTCCGCTCTTGATTCGCCTCAGGTGCCGCCGACTCCATCTGCCGAGTCTCCGACAGATCAGTTTGGATTACGATACGTTGGTCAAGTTGCCCGGCAGCACCCCTTTCCCTTTGATGAACATCGGCTTCCGTACTTGATGTAGTGAGGGACTGTGCTCTCGGGTGCCACGCATGCTGCAGATCGTGCTCCTTGGTGCTAGTCGTTGGCGCGAGAGATGATGTCTGTGTTGGTGTTTCTTCCTTGAGTTCCACTATGAGTGGCTTTACACGTGAATCGTCATCCAAATCCGAAGGGTCAGTTGGTTTTGGGGCAATAGCAACAAGTATCAGCAGGTGCAGAACAATCGACACACCCAACGAGACCTGAATCAGTGCCCTGCTCTTTCTTTCCTCATCTATTTGAGATCGCCGAAATATTGGCTTCATCGTTTTCTTGCCGGTTACTCGTGGGCACTGGTATTAACCTAACAACGGTAGCCAGCGTAGCATGTGCTGTGCGCACGAACACATCATCCTTGGTCCATGGCGATATTAGAATCCGCCATCCGATGAAGCATAGTTATGTGAAATCAGTTGCGGAATGGCCTCATTCAAGCTCCCACAGCCATGCGCTCAGCGCGCCAAATCCTGATAAAGATGACAATGTACACGATGCTTGTCACTCAATACCGTCTCCCCAGGATAGGTATCGTTGCATATCGGCATGACATGGGGGCAGCGCGGGTGGAAATGGCAACCGGCGGGAGGATGAATAGGCGACGGCATATCGCCCTTCAGCGGCGAGATTTCACGGCGGCTGTCGGGATCAGGCACGGGAACCGCTGCCAGCAAGGCCTGTGTATAAGGATGACGTGGGTTCTGCAATACCTCCTCAACCGTGCCGCGCTCCACGATGCGCCCCAGGTACATCACCGCCACTTCGTGCGCGAGATACGCCACCACCGATAGATTGTGGGTGATGAAAAGGTAAGACAGGCCGAGCTCATCTTGCAGGCGCTTGAGTAGATTCAGAATCTGCGCCTGCACTGATACATCCAGCGCGCTGGTAGGTTCGTCGCACACTATCAGCTTGGGATTCACCGCCAACGCCCTGGCAATGCAGATACGCTGCCGCTGTCCACCCGAGAATTCATGGGGATAACGGTATTTCATGGACGGTGATAGCCCAACCTGGGTCAACAATTCGTCGACCCGTGCTTGGCGAGATTGCCGCGATGCCTCAACGCCAAGCGCCGTCATCCCCTCTTCTATGATATCTGCCACTCTCATGCGCGGATTCATCGATGAATAAGGATCCTGGAAAATAATTTGAAAATCCGCGCGCCGTTTGCGCAGACTTTCACCACGCAGATCGTTCAGGTTGGTCCCCTGAAAATAGACCGTGCCGGCAGTCGGGCGGATAAGCTGCAATATAGCCTTGCCCGCCGTGGTCTTGCCGCAGCCCGACTCCCCTACCAGCGCCAGCGTGCGTCCTGTTTCAATATTAAACGATATGCCATCCACGGCATGCACCTGCCCCACGCGCCGCTTGAACAGGCCCTTGTGTATGGGGTAATGAACTTTCAGATCATTGATTTCTAAAAGCGATATTTGCTGATTTGCTTTCTCTGGAACAACTTCTTCCTCAACAGCTACCGGCGCCGCCTGGCTCACCGGGCGCCCGGATAGCAACTTAGCATCATACAAGTGACAGCGAATGCCGCGCCCTCCATTGGATATCTGCCACACAGGCTCAACATCCCGGCAGGTCTGCCAGGCAAACTCGCAACGATCGGCAAACCGGCAGCCTTTGAACTCCTGCCCCAAATTGGGTACTGAACCCGCAATAATTGCGAGCTTGCTCTTGCGTTTTTTTATATCCGGCAGGGAGTCGAATAATTTACGGCTATAAGGATGCTGGGGCGCATTAAAGAACTCTCGCACACTGGCCTGCTCTGCGATCTGCCCGGCATACATCACCGCAACACGATCAGCAAGCTCCGCCACCACACCCAGATCGTGGGTAATGAGCATGATCGACATGCCCCGCTCCTTCTGCAAGGTGCGCAGCAATTCCAGAATCTGTGCCTGTATCGTCACATCCAGCGCGGTGGTCGGCTCATCGGCAATCAGCAGCTCCGGCTCGCCAGCCAAGGCAATGGAAATCATGATGCGCTGCTTCATACCGCCGGAGAGCTGATGAGGATATTCCTGTGCGCGCTGGCGGGGATCGGGAATGCCGACGGCATCGAGTAATTCGAGCAATGCCGCCTGCGCCTTTTCACCCTTCAGACCGCGATGACGGCGCAGGCTTTCGCAAATCTGTTCCCCAACCGTAAGCACCGGGTTCAACGATGTCATCGGCTCCTGAAAGATCATGGCAATACGCCCGCCGCGCACATCGCGCATCTTGACCTCGGGCAGCCGCAGCAAGTCCTGGCCCTCCAATAAAGCCCGCCCGTCAACAACCTGCCCCGCAGGCTGTGACAGCAAACGCATGATCGACAACGAAGTCACCGACTTGCCGCAACCGGATTCCCCCAGCAACGCAAAAGTTTCACCGCGCTTGATCTCAAAACTGACGCCATCCACGGCACGCACTATTCCCGCGCCACTGCCAAACCAGGTTTTTAGATTTTCTACCTGCAATAAAGTATCGGTCATTTTGAAAGAGTCATTCTTAGCAGCCCACTTCTGCGCAAGCGTGGATCAAAGGCGTCGCGTACTGCATCAGCGAAGAGATTCGCCGACAGCACCAGGACAAACATGAATATAAACGCGGCAAGTAATGGCCACCAGACAATCGGTTCGCGCGCCATCTCCATGCGCGCACTGTTAATCATATTCCCCCAACTGTTCATGGTCGGATCAACACCAACGCCAACATAGGACAACACCGCCTCCGCCAGCACCAGGGCGCTGAAATCCAGCACTATCGAGATCAACACGATGTGCATGACATTCGGCAGTATATGGCGGCCTATGATCTTGAAATGACCCACTCCAAACGCTACAGCCGCCTGGATATAATCCATCTCGCGCAGTTTCATGGCCTCGCCACGCAACAAACGGCATAACCCCGTCCAGCTCGTGACACCAAGAATAATGCACAGAAACAGCAGACGCAGATCAGCGCGTGCCGCCGCCGTTTCAAACAAGTCCGGATGTGTCGCCATATAGACCTGCAACATCAGAATGGCCGCCGCGATCAACAATACGCCGGGTATCGAACTCAGTGTGGTATAGACATATTGAATGATATCGTCCGCCAAACCACGGAAATAGCCTGCGGCGATTCCAGCAAGAATGGCAAACGGCAGCATGATCAAGGTAGTGAGTGTGCCGATTACCAGTCCGGTGCGAATACTCTTTAGCGTTTGATAAAAAGTATCCTGCCCAACCTTGTCAGTGCCGAAAATATGATATTTCCCCGATAAATTCACCACCAATATCGTGAGCAGAATCAAAATGGCTGTGGTAAATAAAATCACATGCCACGGAATCTCGCTCCGTCCACGCATCACCAGCCCAAACATTTCCGATACTGGGCGATGGTGCCGCCGTGCCAGCCACAATATCAATAGCGCGGTAAAAACAGTCCATACCACCACGCCTTCAATAACAGACAACAATGACGTATTCAAAATATCACCGGAACGCTCTTGTTCAGGATTATTTAGATGGGCGCCACCATGCTGAAGACGCGGATGGAGGCGCACCTTGCTGCCATCGGGAAGATCCACTGTTTCCTTGACATAAAGGTGGGCGGCGAAGGGTGCGGAATAGCTCTTCTCAACACCTTCACGGACAGGCGTAGCCATCCAGTCCAGAACGCTCAACACATCATTCGAATACTGCTGCTCTGTGGATTGCTTAACATCAGGCAGCGGCATTCTAAAATGCACGGAATCCAGCAGCCCAATAACAAGATAAGCACTGAGGAAAACGACGGCGACCACACCTACGCGATCACGCGCCACTTCACGCCACGGTACTCGCAGGTGTTCATGCTGGCTGGCATAGGCGGCGAATCCCATGCACATCGCACATAAAATAAAAATCAACGCATCCGTCCACAGCACGACAAATTTGACGGGCAAAAACGATACTGCAAAAACAAGCAGCACGGATGCCGCAACAAGCGCCAGCGCTGCTCTACCTATGATCTTTTTTGTTGTCATCAACACTGTTTATGCCAGCTTTACGCGCGGATCGACGAGAGTGTATGAGATATCGGTCAGCAATAATCCAAGGATGTATAAAATGGAACCCAGGAACACCATGCTGCGCACGATAGCAAAATCCTGCATATTAATGGCATCAATGGTATAACTGCCCAGACCGGGGATACCAAAGAACGACTCCAGCACCAGATTCCCCATAAACAACAGCGGCAGAATCACCACCACGCCTGTAAGAATGGGAATCATGGCGTTCTGCAATACATGCCTGAACAACACCAGCGACTCGGATAACCCTTTGGCGCGTGCGGTACGCACATAATCCTTGCCCATCTCTTCGAGAAAAATAGTGCGGTACCAGCGTATCCCCGACCCAATGCCACTGACTACGCCAACCATGACCGGCAAAACCACAAACTTGAACGCATCAAAACCTTTTTCATATCCGGAGATTGGCACAAGGTGCCACAACTTTCCTACCAGATATTGACCACCGATGATATAGAAAAGACTGGAGATAGACATCAGCGTCACGCACAATACCACCCCCCAGAAATCGATATATGTGGCGCGAAAAAAAGCCACCAGCAACGCAAACGTGATATTCGTCAAAAGCCCGATCAAAAGGATAGGCAGCGCTATGACAAGGCTTGGCCACATGCGTTGCTTGATGTCGTAGGTGATATCGCGCCCGCTGTCCGACTGGCCAAATTCAAAAACAAACAATTTGACCGATTTATCATAGAAAATGGTATCAGTGAATTTCTCTGTCCCTGCGGCACCGCTATTAAAGACAAGAGGCCTGTCATACCCCTTTTCATGCTTCCACTTCTCAATCGCTTCCGGCGTGACGCGCTTCATGCCAAGATTCATGCGCGCCATATCGTCGGGGGTATTCACCACAAAAAACAGCGCAAAAGTCAGCAGATTAACCCCGATCAAAATCGGTATCGCATAGAAAAACCGGCGAATAATATAGTTAATCATGGCTGATGCAATACCCTATCCATTCAAGAATTAAGTTGCGGCGGTTTAGGCGCCGAATATTCGCGGCGCACATACATCACGATGGCCGGCAACGTACCCAAAATCAACACCAGAATTAAAACCACAAACGGCCACACTATCGGATGATTCCATTCGGCGCGTTTTTGCTCACGCAACTGCGGATCTATTCTCAGATATTTGAGCGTGTTATTCGCCATCAGATTAGGCTTGGCGTTGTGATACCAGCCATGGTAGAGCGTAAATTTCTTCGGATGAAAGCCCCATAGCCACGGCGCATCGCGTCGCGCAATCTCCACCATTTCCTTAATAATGGCGAGCCGTTCCGGACTGTTTTCCATATTTTTCATGCGTTCAAACAGGCGATTGAATTCCGGGCTATCGTAATTGGCGGCGTTCTCACCGTTTTTCCCCACCTTGCTGTTTGGGCCGTAAAGCAGAAACAGAAAATTTTCAGGGTCAGGGTAATCGGCATTCCAGCCCCAGGTAAACAATTGCGCATCGCCCTTGAGCATTTTTTCCTGAAAGCGATTGTAATCGGTATTGCGAATAATCAACTGCACGTCGATTTTCTGGAGTTGCTTGCGATACCAGTCCAGCAACGCCTTGTCATCCGGCCCTGAGGCCGTGATATCCAGATACAACAACAAGGGCCTGCCTGTTTTCTCATCCCTCCCGCCCGGATACCCCGCCTCCGCCAGCAAGCGGTGAGCGTCATCAAGCGACTTGCGCAGCGGCTTACTGTTCGCCCAGCGATATACATACGGATTGATACCTTCAGCACCTTCCTGATAGCCGAAGATGCCGGGCGGAACCGGACCTTGAGCGGCGATGCCGCGGCCATTGGTAAAGATGGAAATATATTCTTCATGATCGATAGCAATCGAAACCGCCTGACGCAGCTTGCGCGCCCGTTCGCCATACCCTCCTATCACCGGATCGAGCATATTGAACCCCATATAGAACGTCGAGGTCTCCACCGAGGTGTTTAGCTTAATGCCCTTCGCCTGCATATCTTCGGTCAAGCCCACCTCGCCCTGACCACCGACACGCACCGCCTGATCGAAGCTGTCCGAACTGATCCCCGAGGCATCATAGTAACCTTGCAGAAATTTATTCCAATAAGGGATGCTTTCCTTTTCGAGACTGAAAACAATTTTATCTACAAAAGGCAGCGGCTTGCCTGCGTCCTTCAGAAATCCCTTGCCCTGATCCGCAGGCTCACCCTCCGACGGATAACGCTCGCCGTGAAAATTCGGATTGCGTTCCAGCACCATCTGCCGGTTCGGGTTATTCACGGTCAGCATGTACGGCCCGGTTCCCACCGGATACCAATCAAGAGTAATGTTCTTTTCCACCAACCCCGCTTGTGAATAGAAACGATCAGCCTCCGCAGGGACAGGCGCAAAAAACGGCATGGCCAACCAATATAAAAGTTGCGGGTATTGCCCCTGCACCTTGATGCGGTAGGTATAACGGTCAACAACCTGCACACCCTCAAAATCGAACTGGCCAAGATCGAGATAAGCCTCCTTATTTCCTTTAGCGGCGACCAGGCTTTCGTAGGCCTTATCCAGCCGCTGCGCATAGCCCTTCAGGCCAACAATATATTCGCTCATCGCCCCCAGAATCGGCGAATGCAGGCGTGGATGGGCAAGACGTTTGATCTGATTCACATAGTCGTCAGCCACCAACTCACGGCTACCTGTTTTGGCAAAATCGGCCAAGGTATTAATACCCGCCAAATTTTTCGCATCCAGATCGTGATACAAAAATCGCTTGCTCGCATCACGGGCAAAGGCGGGATGGGGCTGATAAAACACACCCGGGCGTACATGTATCTCGTAAACGCTATATGCCACCTCCTGCGATGCGCCAGGCAATACGCGCCCATCACGATCCAAAAAAATCGGGCGTGGAACTTCCGTCGCACCGAGTGGAATCAGTGTATAGGGGCGCTTGAGGTAATGGTACTGGAGTGGTGGCTCATAGATCTGAGCCGTAAACTGAACCTCGTTGGAACTATAGGAGCGCGCGGGATCGAGGTGTTTGGGCCTGTCCGCAAAAGCGGAATAAAGAATATTCTTGTTGGCCTCATCGGCCGGGTAAGGATCATTCCAAGGCTGCCCCCCGCAGCCGGACAGAAACAGAATAATGCCAGCGACCAGATAACGCAGCATCACCCGCATGCCAACACCTTAAAGTTCACAGTTGGCAGGTGCTCGCTTGCATTGCTGTCATTCATATCCATATATCTTTCTACGCTGCAACACATACCCGGATTATAACCACTATCTACAATGCTTTCGCAACTCGCGCGCCTTGATGGATATTATCCACCTCATTCCAGAACTATCACGTAATAGTGTAGCTTTTTTTACATTACGGTAAACTATAGCCTGATAGTCACTCGGACTTCTATGAAAAGGGTAGAAACATGGGATTTTTAACAGGTAAACGCGCGCTCATTGTTGGATTGGCAAGCACACGCTCTATCGCCTGGGGTATCGCCAAGGCCATGCAGCGCGAAGGAGCGGAGCTGGCATTCACATACCAGAATGAAAAGCTCCGTGAACGTGTCGAGGACATGGCTGCCCAGTGCGGGTCAGAGATCACCATGCCCTGCGATGTGGGCAGCGATGAACAGATCGAAGCGGCATTTCAACACCTGGATGATTTCTGGGATCACCTGGACATCATTGTCCACTCCGTCGCCTATGCCCCGCGCGAACAACTCGAAGGTTCCTACCTGGATAGCGTAACCCGCGAAGGCTTCCGCATCGCCCACGAAATCAGCTCGTATAGCTTTGCTGCGCTGGCCAAGGCCGGTCGCAACATGATGGAAGGACGCAACGGCGCGCTGCTCACCCTCAGCTATCTCGGCGCGGAACGCACCATGCCCAACTACAACGTCATGGGCCTGGCCAAGGCCAGCCTGGAGGCCAATGTGCGCTATATGGCACAGACCTTGGGTCCTGACGGCATCCGGGTGAACGCCATCTCCGCCGGCCCCATCAAAACACTGGCCGCCGCCGGCATTGCAGATTTCAGAAAACTACTGGATCACGTTGAAAAGAACGCCCCCATGCGGCGCAACGTCACCATTGATGAAGTCGGCAACACCGCCGCTTTCCTCTGCTCTGATCTGGCCTCAGGCATCACAGGAGAGATCACCTATGTCGATGGGGGGTTCAATACCACTGCGATGAGCGGATTGTCTTAAGACGAGGCCGCGTAGGACAGCTTGCCGTAAGGGCCTGGCAAGATTTGCCAGGGAGCCATCGCGAAATCATAGGGTGCGTCTCACGCACCACAATCATTGGTGCGTGAGACGCACCCTACATAGTTTTTTAGTACCTTGAAACAGAAAATGCGGGCATGGGACGAAGCCCATGCCCCCATCAACAAAGACCCATCAAATATTTTCGGCCTTCAACTCAATCTTCGAGTCTTTTTTCAGCCCTTCAATAAACGCCTTGAACTCACCCTCGCCAAAGGAACGCAACCCAGCTTCTTTCACGGCATCACGCGCCGTATTGTCTATCGCCGCCGGATCGCCATCGCGCACCGCAGACACCATCACTGCGGCATAATCACCCGAGGGAAGTGTCACGCCGCCATAAGACGCCGTGTTGGCAGCAGGTTTTGCAAGCTTGAATGAGGCATTGATAATCGCTGGATCAATGGAGTGGTCTTCACGCTTCAGATACCCCGCCTGCTTCCACTCCGCATGATATTCCCTCGCCAAGGCCGCAGCGTCTTCACCCTTCTTCAGCCGGGCAAGCGCGGCCTCGCCCGTTGACTTGGCTTTATCCCGTGCCGCCTGGGTACGCAGCTTTGCGACGACCTGATCACGCACTTCCTCAAAAGGACGAACCACTGCAGGTTTATGCTCCTTGACCCGCAACACCACCAGCCTGTTATTGCCAAGTTCAACCGGCTCGCCGTTGTTGCCACGCAGCACTTCCTCGCTGAACGCCGCAGCCCTGACCTTGGGATCACTGGCAATGCCATCTCCACCGTCACGCGTAAATAAACCGCTGGCCTTTATGGCAAGACCAACCGCCTTCGCCACCGGTGCCAGCGAATCGGGATTTTCGTAAGCCGCATTGGTCAGCAGTTCGGACTGTTCAAAAAACTGCTCTCCCGCCTTGTGGTGCCGGTAATCCTGCTCGATTTTTACGCGCGCCTCTTCAAAGGATTGGGTATGCGCAGACTTAATCTCACCAAGCTTGATGATATGAAAGCCGAAATCGCTCCGCACCAGATCGCTGACCTGCCCCACCTTCAAGGCAAACGCCGCTTGCTCGAACGCCTTGTCCATTACGCCCCTGCCAAAATATCCCAAATCCCCGCCATTATTGGCCGACCCCGGATCTTCGGAAGACTGGCTGGCAAGCTTGTCAAAAGGCTCACCGGCACGCACTTGGGCCAAAACTTTTTCGGCCTTGGCACGCGCCGCCGCGACGGTTTTGTCATCCGCCGATTTATCAACCTGTATCAAAATATGAGCGGCCTTGCGCTGCTCTTCCATAGCCAGCTCGGCGCTTTTCTCATCATAAAACTTGCGCAGAGCCTGTTCATCCACTGGAGCCCGCTGTGCAAGCTCATCCGCAGAAAGCTCAAGGTATTCGACGCTTACCTGCTCAGGAACGCTAAACCGCTCGCGATTTTTCTCGTAGTACTGACGCACCTCCGCATCACTCACCACGGCGTCCGCCATAAACGCCGCCACCGGCAACGTAAAATAGCCGATATCGCGCTGCTGCTCGCGCAGACGGGCAATATTGCTCACTTCACGCGTTGTTATCACAGCGGTATTCATGATGCCATTGCGAAATTGACCGATCAGCAGGATGCGGCGCAAACGCGCCTCAAAATCACCAACGCTCATCCCCTGTCCGCGTAAAAACTGATTGTAGAGCTCCTTGTCAAACCGCCCCTCCCGCTGGAAACTGTCCACCTGCTGAATCTCGGCGCTAAGCTGCTCGTTACTGATGCGGTACCCCGCCTTCGCCGCCGCCTGCACCAACACTTCCTCATCAACGAGCATATCCAGCACATCACGCTTTATGCGCTTGTCATCGAGCAGTGCCGGATCGAAGTTGGCGCCCAGCATGGACTGCAAACGCGCGCGTTGTTGGTCATACGCTCGCTGAAACTCATTTGCGGAAATGTTTTTGCCATTGACCTTGGCGACATAGGTCTCGGTCTCCCCATCAGAATACTCACTGATGCCCCACAGAGCAAAGGGGATGATCAACAGCAGTACGATGGCCCATGCGAACCAGCCTTGAGCGCGGTCTCTAATTAATTGAAGCATAGTGGCGGTCTTTAGGAATAGGGTTGATTGGGAATGATATGAAATCTGGCGATTATTAGCCAGCGTAAGAAAATACCAAAAATTCAGACACAACACCAACAGCCGAAAAGTAAAAAGGGCGCCCTGCTTACACAGGAGGCGCCCTTTCTATTTATTTATGGCGGAGTGGACGGGACTCGAACCCGCGACCCCCTGCGTGACAGGCAGGTATTCTAACCAACTGAACTACCACTCCGCAGTTTCTGGTGGGTGCTGAGGGGATCGAACCCCCGACATTCGCCTTGTAAGGGCGACGCTCTACCAGCTGAGCTAAGCACCCCGAGAAAGAGGGCTATTTTACGGCATCCTTGAGTGCTTTACCAGCTTTAAATGCAGGAGATTTTGATGCCTTGATTTTAATCGCAGCGCCGGTCTGTGGATTACGGCCGGCACGGGCCGCACGCTTGCGCACAGTGAACGAACCGAACCCGAGCACACTGACGTCTTCCCCTTTCTTCAAGCTCTTGCCTATGGCCTTGATCATACCATCGAGGGCACGCCCGGCAGCAGCCTTGGACAATTCAGCAGATTCGGCAATCGCCTCAATCAATTCTGATTTATTCATTTTTTCTTACTCCCTTTTTCATTGAAATATAGGATGACGACAAGAAACAAACAACACCGATGAATCCATTGTGACCCAACTACATCACACAGCGGCTTTTTATACCAATAGCCATGAAGGCGTGTCAAGCAATGTAGCAGCATTCACAAAAGAAAACCTAAGTTGCATGACTTGTAGGCAAAAAAACAGGCTGAAAAACGCCATATCAACGTTTGTCAGCCCGCAGTTACTTACCAAAAATTAATGGGGAAGCTGGAGATTATCCTTGGCGGACTCCGTCGCACCCTCTGCGGCGACGACCCCTGCCTCCACCTTGGGCACCAGCGATTCCGGCATGTGCTGCAACGCCACCTGCAAAACCTCATCAATCCATTTTACCGGACGAATATCGAGATGCTGTTTGATGTTTTTCGGAATTTCAGCAAGATCGCGCTGATTTTCCTCGGGGATCAGCACAGTATGAATGCCACCACGGTGCGCGGCAAGCAGCTTCTCCTTCAATCCGCCGATAGGCAACACCTCACCGCGCAAGGTGATCTCACCCGTCATCGCCACATCGGCACGCACCGGAATACCTGTCAGCACCGACACCAACGCGGTACACATGCCAACACCGGCACTGGGTCCGTCCTTGGGTATTGCTCCCTCCGGCACATGGATATGGATATCATGCTTCTGATAAAACTCCTGATCGATACCCAGCGCTGCGGCACGACTGCGCACGACGGTCATGGCGGCCTGCACCGACTCCTGCATCACCTCGCCCAATTGGCCCGTAATGGTGAGTTTGCCTTTGCCCGGCACGATAGCAGATTCGATGGTCAACAGTTCACCACCCACCTCGGTCCAGGCCAGCCCCGTCACCTGACCGACCTGATCATTTTCCTCGGCACGCCCGAAGCGGAAGCGATGTACGCCCAGATATTTCTCCAGATTGCGCGGAGTAATAGTCACCTTCTTGTCCGTCGGTTTGAGCAGTATTTCCTTGACCACCTTGCGGCAGATCTTGGCAATTTCACGTTCCAGGCTGCGCACACCAGCTTCACGAGTGTAGTAGCGAACAATGTCGCGCACCACAGACTCGCCCAGCACAATTTCGTCAGGGCTAAGCCCATTGGCCTTGATCTGCTTGGCAACCAGATAACGCATGGCAATATTCAACTTCTCATCCTCGGTATACCCCGGGATGCGAATAACCTCCATCCGATCCAGCAACGGCCCTGGAATATTCAGGCTGTTGGCCGTTGCAATGAACATCACTTCGGACAAATCATAATCCACTTCCAGATAGTGATCATTGAACGTGTGATTCTGCTCCGGATCGAGCACCTCAAGCAGTGCCGACGCAGGATCGCCACGGAAATCCATCGACATCTTGTCTATCTCGTCCAACAAGAACAACGGATTGCGTGATTCAACCTTGGAAAGATTCTGGATAATCCTGCCCGGCAGCGAGCCTATATAGGTACGGCGATGACCACGGATCTCCGCTTCATCGCGCACCCCACCCAAAGACATGCGCACGAACTTGCGATTGGTCGCGCGCGCGATGGAACGGCCCAACGACGTTTTGCCCACACCAGGCGGACCCACCAGACACAACACCGGCCCTTTCGACTTGGTTACACGCTGCTGCACGGCCAGATATTCAAGAATGCGCTCCTTGACTTTATCCAGGCCATAGTGATCCTCTTCAAGCACCTGCTCAGCCAAGGCCAGGTCATACTTGAGCTTGCTGCGCTTTTTCCAGGGCACATTGACCATCCAATCAATGTAGTTGCGCACCACCGTCGCCTCTGCGGACATCGGCGACATCATTTTCAGTTTATTGAGCTCCGCCTTGGCCTTGGTTTTTGCCTCCTTGGACATGCCGGCCTTTTCTATCCTCTGCGCAAGCTCCTCGACCTCGTTAGGCTCGCCTTCCAGCTCCCCGAGTTCTTTCTGAATAGCCTTCATCTGCTCATTCAGATAATACTCGCGCTGATTCTTTTCCATCTGGCGTTTGACGCGACCACGCACGCGCTTTTCCACCTGGAGCAAATCAATCTCCGACTCCAGCACAGCCATCAGGCTCTCCATGCGGGGACGTAGCTCGACCTGCTCAAGAAGGTTCTGCTTTTCCGTGATCTTGAGCGCCATATGCGCGGCAATGGTATCCGCAAGACGACCGGGATCGTCAATGCTTGCCAGTGAAGAAAGGATCTCGGGCGGGACTTTGTTATTCAGCTTCACATACTGGTCGAACTGGCCAAGCAGAGAGCGCGACAGCACTTCCACTTCACGCTCCTCCAGGGGCGCCGCGTTTAAAATGGCAACCTGCGCGGCGAAATAATCCTGCGCGCCGATGAAATGGAGCACATTGGCACGCGCAGTGCCTTCAACAAGAACCTTGACGGTGCCATCCGGTAGTTTGAGCAACTGCAGAATACTGGCAAGCGTACCAATGCGGTAGATATCTTCTTCCTGGGGGTCGTCAAGCGCAGCGCTCTTCTGGGCAACAAGCAGGATCTGCTTGTTGCCTTCCATTGCCGCATCAAGCGCCTTGATAGATTTCTCGCGCCCCACAAAGAGAGGAATCACCATATGCGGATAAACCACCACATCCCTGAGCGGCAGAATGGGGGTCACCATCAATTGATTGGTGATTACTTCTGATGTCTTGTCATTTTGTTCCATCTATTGGATACCTCACTGTGGATTCTGACCAAACAGGCACATAAGCAGCGGTTATGGAACAAACGAAAGCTCCAAGCAAACTTAGAGACCTCGCAAGAAGCCAAACATACACACGTTTGATTTTGAAGCGTAACCAAACCGTGGGTTAACTGTTTAGAGGCTTCCTTAACTGGACATGCAAAAGGTGTGCAAGACAACCTCACACCGATTTGCTGACTCAGCCCTTCACAATACATGCGGCCTGATACGGAAAAATTCAAGAAACAGCAGCAGTTTCCGGAAGATCTAATGACTTGAATATTTTACTGTTTACCTAAAGCCCGTCCCTGGGTCGTTTTGACGTGAACAGCAAAAATATATTTTTTGCTGTTTTTATGACTTTCCAAACATTTCCGCGCCTGAAAAATGACATTTTTCGGAAATGCAACGAAGCCGTTGTTTCGACAGCCCGTTAATCCCCTGTTGCGGTGCGCGGAAATTCAGCACCCTCATACATCATTAACGGCGCAGACTCGCCACTGATAACACCCGCGTCAACGACCACCTTGGCGACGTTCTCCATGGATGGCAGCTCGTACATGGTATCAAGCAGCGCATGCTCCAGAATCGACCGCAGTCCACGAGCACCGGTCTTGCGCTCCATCGCTTTGCGGGCAATCGCACTCAGGGCGTCTTCGCGGATCTCGATTTCACAACCTTCCATCTCGAACAATTTG
>CAMTYI010000123.1:0-17157 GCA_947085925.1 uncultured Gammaproteobacteria bacterium | reverse complement strand
TCGCACTCAATTTTTATGTTCATGACAAGCCCGCTACCTGAACTGCCCTCCATTCTGAAAGCCCAAGCCACCCTTGTGGCATCGCAAACCAGAGAACAATCGGCAGCATCCTCACTTTGAGTCCTCTTGACTCATGCAAGCAACTCTCATGGACAAGCTTATGGTGCCGAGCGCGGCTCAGCAGAACCCCCTCCTTGACCATTGACACCGCCGGGCACCCCCTGTGGCTGATTAGGCGGAAATGGCGAAAAATAATAATCATCGCCCAGAATCCTTACCTTGGGCCAGCTACTGCATCCCGTTAGACACATCATGGTGATCGCGATGATGGCGATGTGTGAAATTGTACGATGCATCATTTTCATCTCGAATATGAGATCTTTAGAACTGATAACCAAGCTGGAACCATAGAGCGTACCGCCCGCCTTCCGCAACCGCTGGTGTAAGTCCCAACACAAGCCCCGGCTGCCCCATGCCACTCAGAAAATAGGAATACACTAACCCCACACCATAAGCACCTCGAACATCATCCTTACCAGGCTCAACAGAACGTTTGGTAGTAATCTGCCCGAGGTAAAGACCAATCCCGTGCTTGCCAGGCTGGCTGGAGAACAGATCGGTTCTGATCCAACCTACTCCACCACCCCATGCTCCGTTACCACTGCCGCTCCCGCCAACGTGCCCAAGGGAAAGAAATTTTAGATCCTTCGGACTAACCAACCCCACATTTACACCAACACCGCTGTAGGGCGCCCCGATTCCCAACCCAAATGTCAACCGCTCATCCGCCTGCACGATCGCAGACATTCCGGCCACCACAAACAGCATCGTAAATAGCGTTATTCGCCCCATGGCCTTTTCCTCCGCCTTTACTTAATCCAACACATTTGAAATCCTCACCGCCGTCGGAATTTTCGTCATTATCCCAGGCCTTTCTTCAAGAAGGGCATAAGGACTCTCTATTACCAACGCCCATAATCGCTCCCGTTGCGGCAATATATGTATATTAGCCCGAACCACAGATTGCGGTTCTGCGATAAAAAACATCGGGTTTACCCCAGCATCGGTATCACCATCCATAGTGACGGTTTGCACATCATCAGAAAAAAGCAGGAAGGCGTATGTCAGGGATTGCTCCAGCCCATTTCCTACAGCGACCGAAAGCAGAGCATGGATACTCCTATTCTCGTCGGGTGGCATCCCGGGAGTGGCATTCACAAAGCGAATTTCCGCATCGAAACCGCTACGTCGCGGCGTGTGTTCCAGATTTTCCAGTAACGTGTATGCCGGAAATTCGTTGCGCCCGACAAATAAATTCATCCGATGCGCCAATACCGCGAAATCACTTTCCCTACCCGCAGGCTTATCACCCACATAACGAACAGCCGCAAAAACAAGGTCATGGGCGCCCGCACCAAGATGTGAAACACCGAGCATGTATGTTTTGCAACTGTTTGAGTCAACCTTCAAAGGATGAGAGGTTCCCGCCACACTGTTCAGATCAAACACATGCTGTCGATAGTCGGCAAGAATAACCAGCCGATAGCTAAGTGTTTCCCCGGTCTGGTTACAGAGAAGAAATCTGGCTGCGAACACGTCCCCGGTTTGCAGGCGACAGGTAAGTTGCAGAGTGCCGCACAAAGCTGGGTCACCGGCCATTGCAATCAAGACACCGCGCGCTCCACTCTGGAGAAAGGCATCGACCGTTTTCTGATCAAACTCGAAAGGCTTGCCCATGCCGGACGGCACGCTCGCCAGACATACCCCGTAAGCACCCATCAACACAAATGAAACAACAATCAAAAGCCAGCCTTTGCGCTGCGGAAATTTCTCTCCCAGCACAAAGGCATAGTCGCGATTATAACTATACATTCGTCAACAGCCGGAACGACCTTGAGTGAACCAGGTCACACCATTCTTGAATGCCTCGTGATGAGCCTGGGCACCGCACATCGCTTGAGCCAAGCCGAAGGAGCCTGTTTTAGAATTTGGCCCACCAACAAAACTGGCATTGTAGGCTGTAAGATTGACTTCCGGGGCAATATCAGTGCCTATGGCGAGAGCATAAATCTTGATGCGATCAACAATCAGCGGTGGCCTGCCACACGCATTGGGATCGGTATAGGACCCGTAAAAGGTATTTGTTGAGGCGTACGGCTCATTTCTCATGTATAACCCTGAGATGCCGCGCCATTTCCATTGATGGGATCCGGTAACCCACCAACCGGCACACGTCGCCAAAGTGGACACAAAACTTGGATCAGCCCCACGGGGAACTGGCACCGATGGCGGAACTCCGTCGCCCTTTACTGAGGATGAACTTTCCGCACCACCAGAACCTGATGATTCGCCACGCACCACGGGAATCCCGCGACCAGCGACTGTTGCTCCCTGAAAAACCAAATCCTTCGGCGTGACCGGGGTTTGCGCATTAGCACCCTCCGCTACCAAAAGCAATCCGCCGATTGCAAGCAAGGGAAGGCCAGCGATTGGGAAAAGGCGGGGTTCGTAACCAGATTTAAAGCAAGAACTACACCGAGATAACGAGATAACGCAGATCTTTCATAACAACCTCCGATGTTTGCTTATGTGAACAAGCGCGTCCTGTTACAGCACCTACGGACGAAATGTCTTTATCATCTTCAATGCGACCGTGTCAACATATTTATTACTAACACCATCGCTCGCTACACATCGAGTTGACAAAAATTTGAATCGGGCTATGCTTATCGACAATGATTAAAGCAATCTACAAGATCGTCAGCGTGCTTCTGGCCCTCACTTTGGTGGTGGTGCCGGTAAAACTTTCCTATGCAGGAATTCATACCGCCATGGCAGGGCAGGTCTCCCCGGCCGCCGGGTTGATCGGCGACAGCCATCATCACGCCGTTATGGATGATGCCGCATCCAATGCCAGCCAATGCGAAAAAGGCCACCCCAACAAAAGTGGCACGCACGATTGTTCGTCAGGCGCGCATTGCTGTTTCGCGTTGATCACAACACGCCATGATGTTACACACGCGAGTCCATCCACGCCCCGCTCCACTTTAACCGTTACAGTCACCAGCATCGTCATCCCCACCGCTACAAAACCCCCTAGAAATATCCTCTAATAGATTATGTAGGGTGCGTCCTACGCACCACATGGTTGGTGCGTAGGACGCACCCTACCAATCTAATCACAAGATCGTCATAAACGAACGAAGCCCTCATTCAGAGGTCCCTGAAGTTTCGCGTATGCTGTTTTTTTTGTTGTTTCACACACACGTTAGCAAACTCAAAGGAGTCTAGCCATGATTGAAATCATCCCCAACTGGCATCCTATTTTTGTCCATTTCACGGTGGGGCTACTCAGTACTTCGATAGGCTTTTTTCTATTGGCCTATCTGGTAAAAAATCAGCGCTGGCGCGAACAGTGGCTCACCGTGGCTTACTGGAATCTGTGGCTGGGCGCCGGTTTTGCCGTCATCACCGGCGTGGCGGGGTGGTTTGCATTCAATAGTGTGAATCACGATACCCCATCGCACGAGGCGATGATCGAACACCGTAATTGGGCGTTGGTCACCCTCGGTGTGGTGATACCGCTCGCGTTGTGGTCGTGGTGGAAATATCGAGCGGGGGCCAAGGTCAATGGCCTATTCCTGGGATTGCTGCTGCTAACTGGCGGATTGTTGCTATCCACTGCCTGGCACGGCGCTGAGCTGGTCTACCGCTATGGCTTGGGGGTAAAGTCGCTACCCAAGGCGGAAGGCGAAGGCCATGGGCACGCACATGCTGATGGTGGAGGCCATGGTCACGGCAGCGATGCAGCGCCTGCACCAAACGCGACGATGGTCGAGCCACCTTCTCACAATGATGAACATGCACATGACAAGCAGCAGGTGGAACCGCATGACCCTCCGGCGCAAAAATCGCCACCCCATGTCGATGATCCCGCGAAACCACATACACACTGACGGGGACATGGATTCAATGAGTAAAAAATATTTTCTGCCGGTATTGATCGGTATAGCCGCATTGGGCGGCTGCGATTCCGGGGGCAATATACCGCCGCAGAAGACCATCACTACCATGACCGGCGTGGATGTCAAACGCACGTTCGACCCTAAGCTGATCGCGCAGGGTGAGCAGCTTTATAAAGAGCATTGCGCGGGTTGCCACGGCGCCAAGGCGGAGGGCAACCCCAATTGGCTCACGGCCATGAACCAGGGCAAGTATCCACCGCCACCGCTCAATGGCACAGGGCGGGAATGGCACAGCTCGCGCAACCAGTTGCATAACCACATCAAGTACGGAAGTGAATTCGGCAAGGGCGATATGCCGGGATTTCAGAACAAACTCACCGACCCGCAGATCACCGCAGTGATGGCTTGGTTTCAATCGCTGTGGCCGGATCAACTCTACGGCGCATGGGTCACCAAGCACACGGTGGGCAGGGTATTCGTCGATGAGAGCTACCAGAAACAAGAGTGATGAGAGTGTTGATTAAAAATTTGCGCGGCTTACTGTTCACTTGTGCCGCAGGGCTGGCGTTGACAGCCACCCCTGCCATAGCTCAAGAAAGCATGACCCTCACCCTCCCTGCCGCAGAGCAATTGGCCCTGCAACGCCACCCATTGCTTGCGCAATCCGCAGCGCAGATCGAGGAGGCACAGGCGCGCGCCCGCTCCACGGGCCAACTGCCCGATCCGCAAGCGCGCTTCGGCATGCAAAATGTGCCGGTGGACAGCCTTGCCCTGAACCGCAGCGAGATGAGCATGGTGACATTCGGCATATCCCAGATGTTCCCTCCCGTGGGCAAACGCGCCCTTCAGCAACAAGGCGCCGAACAGGAGACGGCCGCCGCCCAGACCAAAGACCGCGACTTGCGGGGACGGATACGCCACGAGGTACACATGGCCTGGCTGGACTTCTATTACCAGGAGCGTGAACTGGCCGTGGTACGCACAAATTACGAGATCGCCGACCAGATCGTGCAGGCGGCTCGCGCCCAATATCGCGTGGGACTCACGCAGCAGGCCGACGTGCTGAAGGCGCAGTTGGAGCGTGATGACTTGCGTGATCGCGAAGAAGCCATACAGTCGGCGCGCAGCATGGCGCAGAGCCGTCTGGCGCGACTGATCAGCATGCCCGCCGCAACCATCACCGTACCGGAGGAGTTGCCCACGCCGCCCACGGTCCATACCGACGAAGAACTGATGAAAACGCTGCCCCAACATCCCCAAGTCGCCACGCTGGACGCGCAGATTCGCGCCGCCGATCTGGATCTTGCCGCAGCACGGCGCGATTACTACCCCGAATTCGGCGTGGAGGCGATGTACGGCTACCGGGCCGCTCGCGACATGGGCGGCACCAAAATACCGGACATGTTCTCCGCCGGGATGGTGATGAGCCTGCCGCTGTGGACTGCCCAACGCCAGGACGCACGCGCCCAGGAGCGTCAGGCACGTCTGCTTGCGCTGCGTTATCAGCGCGACGATCTGTTACTGCAATTGGATCAGGAGGCGCGCGCACGCTATGCCGAATACACACGCACCAAATCACGCCTGACGCTTGTGGAACATACCTTGCTGCCGCAGGCCGAGCAAACTGTGAGCGCCCTGCTCGCCGCCTACCGCGTCGGCAAGGCCGACATGGCAAGCGTGTTGCGCGCGCGCCAGGTGGGCCTTGATTATGCGTTGCGCCTGTGGCGGCTGCGTGTCGATGCGTGGATAGCCACCGCCGAATTGAATTATCTGGGCACTACCATTACCGAGACATCAGCTCATGAGCACTAAAAAAACTCCCTTGTTATTGGGCGTGGCGGCGGCAAGCATCGCCATTGGCATCGGCCTGGGATGGCTATTGAAAGACCGTGCGCAATCTCCTCAGGTCACCGCGTCCAAACCCGCAGCCCAAAAAGAACGCAAGGTGCTGTTCTACCGTGCGCCGATGAATCCCGCCGTCACCTCCCCCACGCCGCAAAAGGACGAAATGGGGATGGACTATATTCCTGTCTATTCCGAGGCATCCCCGCAATCGCCGGGTGAACGCAAGATACTGTTTTATCGTAATCCCATGAACCCGGACATCACCTCCCCCACGCCGAAAAAAGACGATATGGGCATGGATTACATTCCTGTCTATGCCGAGGGGGCGACAGCCACAGGCGTGGTGGAGATCGACCCGCGCGTGGTGCAAAACCTCGGCGTGCGCACTGCCGCCGTGGAGCGCAAGCCCTTCGCCACGTCCATCGACACAGTGGGAACAGTGGCCTTCGACGAGCGCGGCGTGAGCTTCTTCAATCCCAAGATCAGCGGCTGGGTGGAGCGCCTCTCTGTAAAAGCTGTGGGAGACCCCGTACAGCGTGGCCAGTTATTGGCGGAAATCTATGCGCCTGAACTGGTCAGCGCCCAGGAAGAATTCCGGGTAGCACTTAATGGAGCCAAACGTTTTACTGATGCCTCACTGGTGAAGGATAGCCAGGCATTGCTGGAAACCGCTCGTGCGCGGCTGCGGCTGCTGGATGTATCAAACGCCGAGATCCAGGGATTGGAGCAGGGCGGACCGGCGCGCCGCACCATCAAGCTTTACGCCCCGCACAGCGGCGTTGTCACGGAGTTGAACGTGCGCGAAGGGGGATATGTCACGCCCGACACCCGCCTTTACAACCTGGCCGATCTGTCGCACATCTGGGTAAATGTGGAGGTCTACGCCAGCCAGCTTCCCTTCGTCAAACAGGGCGATCCGGTCACGTTGCGTCTGGCCTATATGCCGGGGCGCGCGTGGCGCGGGCGCATCGACTATCTCTACCCCACCCTCAACACACAGAGCCGCACCGTGCAAGCACGGCTGGTGTTTGACAATCCTGGCAATGTGCTGCGCCCCGGCATGTACGTGAACGCCAGCATTCAGTCCTCACCCAAGGAAAAGGCCCTCGCCGTGCCGCGCGAGGCGCTGCTGCGCACCGGCACACAGGACGTGATAATACTGGCATTGGGCGAGGGGCGCTTCAAACCCCTTGCAGTGCGCGTAGGGGCGGAAAACGAGGCATTTGCCGAAATTCTTGAAGGACTGGAGGAAGGACAGCAGGTGGTACTCAGCGGCCAATTCCTGCTCGATGCGGAGGCCAGCTTCAAGAGCGCCATGAGCCGGCTGGAGGGTGGCAATACCACACAGACACCTCAAGGTCACGCGGGGCATTGAAAATGATCAACATCATGACCGTGAAAGTCTCCCTGCCCCATTTTAATGTAGGGTGGGTTAGCGTTTTTTGCGTAACCCACCAAGCGTTGCATAGCAACACAACGCATTTTTTAATGAGTGCCTGGCGCCACCATTTTCAAAAAAGGACGAGTCCATGATACCCGCCCTCATCGACTGGTCACTGCGCAACCGCTTTCTGGTGCTGCTTGCCACAGCGGCACTCGTCGCGTGGGGCATCTACGCCGTGCAAAAAACACCCGTGGACGCCATTCCCGATCTTTCCGATGTTCAGGTCATCATCAAGACCAGCTTCCCCGGCCAGGCACCGCAGGTGGTTGAGGACCAAGTGACCTATCCGCTCACAACCACACTCCTGTCGGTGCCCGGTGCAGCCACTGTGCGCGGCTATTCCTTTTTTGGTGATTCGTTCATCTATGTGCTCTTCAAGGACGGCACCGATCCTTACTGGGCGCGCTCGCGGGTACTGGAATACATCAATCAGGCCCAGTCCCGGTTACCCCAAGGCGTGACCCCAACGCTCGGGCCGGACGCCACCGGCGTGGGCTGGGTCTATGAATACGCACTGGTGGATCGCGGTAATCAGCATGACCTGTCACAACTAAGATCACTTCAAGACTGGTTCATTAAATTCGAGCTGCAACGTCTGCCCGGTGTGGCCGAGGTCGCCACCGTCGGCGGCATGGTCAAGCAATATCAAGTGGAAGTGGATCCGGTCAAGCTACTGGCCTACGGCATCACCCTGCCACAGGTTGAAGAGGCGATCAAACGCGCCAACAGCGAAACCGGCGGTTCAGTGATCGAGATGGGGGGCGCGGAATACATGGTGCGGTCGAAGGGCTATCTGCATTCAATCGCCGATCTGCGCCAAGTCCCATTAGGCGTATCCGCCACTGGCGCGCCCATAAGTCTTTCAAATGTCGCCAATATCCAGCTAGGCCCGGAACTGCGGCGCGGCGTCGCGGAGCTAGACGGGCAAGGCGAAGTGGTGGGCGGCATTGTAGTGATGCGCCACGGCAGCAATGCCCAGGAGACCATCACGCACGTCAAGGAAAAACTCGCCGCGCTAAAAAGCGGCCTGCCCGCCGGGGTGGAGATCGTCGAGACCTATGATCGCTCGGCACTGATTAACCGCGCTGTCGCCAATCTGAAAGAAAAGTTGCTCGAAGAATCGCTGGTAGTAACACTGGTGTGCCTGGTATTTCTGTTTCACCTGCGTTCCGCGCTGGTGGCTATCGTCAGTCTGCCAGTGGGCATTCTCACCGCCTTTATCATCATGCACCAGCAGGGCATCAATGCCAACATCATGTCACTGGGCGGCATAGCGATTGCCATTGGCGCGATGGTGGATGCCGCCATCGTAATGATCGAGAATATGCACAAGCATCTGGAAAGAGCCGCGCCGGATGCGGACCGCTGGATCATCGCGCGCGAGGCTGCACAAGAGGTCGGGCCAGCGCTGTTTTTTTCGCTGCTCATCATCACCGTATCGTTCCTGCCGGTGTTCACGCTAGAGGCGCAGGAAGGCAAGCTGTTCGCCCCGCTCGCCTATACCAAAACCTATGCAATGGCCGCAGCAGCCGGGCTGGCCGTCACCCTGGTGCCGGTGCTGATGGGCTATCTGATTCGCGGCCGCACCCTGCCCGAACACAAAAACCCCTTGAACCGGCTGATGATCGCCGTCTATCGCCCCTTCATCAACGCCGTGTTGCGCTTCCGCATCCTTACCGTGGTCATCGCTCTGGTGTTGCTGGCAACCATTGCCTATCCCTTGCAGCGCTTGGGGTCGGAATTCATGCCGCCGCTGGACGAGGGTGACCTACTCTACATGCCCATCACATTGCCGTCGGTCTCCATCGGCGAGGCCGCGCGCATTCTACAACAAACCGACAAAATGATCCGTCAGGTGCCGGAGGTAAAACGCGTGTTCGGCAAGGCCGGGCGCGCCGAGACCGCCACCGACCCCGCGCCGCTGTCGATGTTCGAGACCGTGGTGCAACTCAAAGACCCCAGCGAATGGCGCGCCGGCATGACACTCGACAAGCTCAAGGAAGAACTCAATAACAGCGTGCAAGTCCCCGGCCTTACCAATGCCTGGGTCATGCCTATCCGCAACCGTATCGACATGCTCGCCACCGGCATCCGCACCCCCGTGGGCATCAAGGTAGCGGGGCCAGATCTGGCAGGAATCGAGCGCGTCAGCAAGGAGATCGAGACGGTTATCAAAGGATTGCCGGGTACACGTTCTGCTTTCGCTGAGCGCGTCAGCGGCGGACGTTACATCGACATCGAAGTAAACCGCGCCCTCGCCGCACGCTACGGCCTCAACATCGCCGATGTGCAGGACATGATCCGCACCGCCATCGGCGGTGAAAATATTACCACCACCGTCGAAGGACGCGAGCGCTACCCCGTCAACCTGCGCTATCCGCGCGCGCTGCGAGACTCGATGGGCGCATTGGCCACCAGCCGCATAGCAACACCCTCGGGCGCACAGATCCCGCTCGGAGAGATCGCCACACTGCGGCTGGTAGACGGCCCGCCGGAAATCAAAAGTGAAAACGCCCGCTTGAACGGCTGGATCTACGTAGACATCACTGACGTGGATGTGGGCAGCTTTGTCGCCGCCGCCAAGACCGCCGTGGAAAAACAAGTGAAAATACCGCCAGGATACTCACTCATCTGGTCCGGCCAGTACGAATATATGGAACGCGCCAAGGTCAAACTCAAACTGGTGGCGCCCCTCACCCTCGCGCTGATCGTGCTGCTGCTCTACCTCAACTTCCGCAACCTGATGGAAGTGGCCATCATCATAGTGAGCCTGCCCTTCGCCCTGATCGGCGGCTTCTGGCTGATCTATTTACTGGATTACCAACTCTCCGTCGCGGTGGGCGTGGGCTTCATCGCCCTGGCGGGCGTGGCGGCGGAATTCGGCGTCGTCATGCTGCTGTACCTCGATCAAGCCGTAAAACGCCATCAGACAGAGGGCCGCATGAACTCCTGGGCCGATCTCAAATCAGCCATCATCGAAGGCGCTGTCCTGCGCGTGCGACCCAAGATGATGACCGTCGCCGTCATCATAGCCGGCCTGCTGCCCATCATGCTCAGCCACGGCACCGGCTCCGAAGTCATGCAACGCATCGCCGCCCCCATGATCGGCGGCATGATCACCGCACCACTGCTCAGCCTGCTGGTCATCCCCGCACTGTATGCATTGTGGAAACGGCGACAGTTGAAATTTTAGAGTTTTTGTCAAACCACACCAGGAGAGTAATACCATGAAAAAAATGTCATATATCCTACCCGCACTGGCGTTGCTTGGTCTGCCTGCATACGCCGACAACACGCACGACCACATGGCCGACATGGTGATGGGCGCCACCAAAGCCCAGATCCATAAAGGACAAGGCACGGTGAACAAGCTGGATGTACTGACCGGTTCCGTCAACCTTACTCACGACCCAATCAAGAGCCTGGGCTGGTCCGGCATGACGATGGATTTCAAGGTCAAGAACAAGGCCACTCTGGATAAAATCAAACCCGGAACAAAAGTCGATTTCGAAGTGATCAAAGAAGCCGATGGCGCATTTGTCATCACACGCATTACACCCGCAAAATAACGAAAGCATGAGGCATTCTGTGGGTCACCCGGCCCACAGAATGCCTCATACCCCCCCCAGCTACAACCTTCGCCTCATCAACCCCCTTGGTCTTTATTGCTGGAATTGTTAAATTTTGAAAAATTTTTAACAAAAACACATCTTATTTGATATTTAAAAGTTAAGATCAACTTCTTAGCAGCGAATCACGGACACTAGGGATACCCATGAAAAAAACAGGGACAGTAACGCCGGATGTGCTGAATGGAGCATGGGTAGGCGCTTTCATACTTGCCATTTTCACCGCCTCAATCACTGTCGATCTGCATGCACAGGCACTAATGGCAGTTACGCTTCTGGTTTCAATGCTTGCGTTGCGCGCAATCCACAAGCAGAAACTGGCGGTCGAACTCCATTTAAGGAGTTTCATTCGCATTCTATTCCTCCTGATCGGCGCCTATCTTACTCTGCGTTATTTTTTCTGGCGCACATTCAATACACTTTCCTACCATGATTTTTTCAGCTTCGCCGCCGCACTGACGCTCTATGCTGCGGAGATCTACGGTATAACGATTTATTTGTTGAGCATCTTCGTCAATGCGAAACCTCTCTATCGTGACCCGATTCCTTTGCCAGAGGATTCCAGCCTGTGGCCTACTGTCGACATCTTCATTCCAAGCTATAACGAAGACCCGACATTATTGGAAACTACGTTGCTGGCAACAACGCAAATCCGTTACCCACGCGATAAATTCAAAATTTATCTCTTGGATGACGGCGGCACCGAACAAAAGCGCTATGATTCCGATCCCGATAAGGCATTGGCCGCCCGACAGCGTCATGCGATCCTGCAAGATCTGTGTGAAAGGACTGGAATTCATTACCTTGCCCGGAAAAAAAATGAATACGCCAAAGCAGGCAATATCAACGCCGCGCTACCCAGTACCAGCGGCGAATTGATCCTGATCCTTGATGCCGACCATGTGCCTACTGTCGACATTCTTGAACAAACAGTCGGCTGGTTCGCATGTGATCCAAAACTATTCCTGGTACAAACCCCACACTTCTTCATCAATCCCGACCCAATAGAAAAAAATCTTGGGATGTTCCAGCGAGTCCCTAGCGAAAACGAAATGTTTTATACGGTCATCCAGCGTGGCCTGGATTTTTGGAATGCCTCATTTTTCTGTGGTTCCGCCGCCGTGATGCGGCGCAGCCATCTGGAAGAAATAGGCGGCATTTCTACCTCCACCGTCACCGAAGACGCGGAAACATCGATCACGCTACACAATTCCGGTTACAACAGCGCCTATTTACGCAGACCTGTAACATCGGGATTGCAACCAGAAACATTCAATGGCTTCGTGAGACAAAGAGCGCGCTGGGCACAAGGCATGGTGCAGATATTCATGTCCAAGAACCCCTTGCGACAGAAAAAATTACGGATATGGCAAAAACTGGGGTACATCAGCAGTTCGTTCTTCTGGTTTTTCTCCTATGCACGAGTGATTTTTATTCTGGCGCCATCGGCTTACCTATTATTTGGCTTGAAAATTTATGATGCCAATCTTGAGGAATTTTCGGCCTACGCTCTACCCCATATCATCGGATGTTTTCTGGTATCTAATTTGCTGTTCGGTAAAGTACGTTGGGCGCTCGTATCCGAACTCTACGAAACCATGCAGTCTCTCTTTGCGTTGAAAAGCATCACCCAGGTAATATTCAAGCCTGCCTCGGCTCAATTCAACGTCACAGCGAAAGGTGAACGACTGGAGAATGATTTCATATCGTCATCGGTAACACCGTTTTACACACTGTTCCTGATACTCATCGTCTCGCTTATAGCCGGCATATACCGATATCAAGCATTCCCTGCTGAAAAAGATGTGATACTCATTACCATGGCGTGGGAAATGTTCAACCTCCTTATTATGCTTGGCGCCCTCGGCGCATTATTGGAGCGTCGGCAACAGCGGGCCAATCCCAGAGTCCCCATCGACATGGAAGCCAAGTTGACTATCGGTACAAACTCCTTCCCATGCCAGATACACGACTTGTCATCCAGCGGCGCCGGTGTTTCCCTAAAAACGCCGGAAATCGATGCACTCCGGTTTGAGAAAGGCATGAATGTAGCCCTAATTGTAAATAACCATCTCTTGGACAAGAAAAGTACGTTTCACGCCAAAGTAGCAAGTAACTTCAGCGAAACCGGAAACCTAAACGGGCCACTTGCTCTCGGCATCAATTTTGAACCTCAATCTCTCGCAGAGCGTACGGAGAGTGTCGTTCTCGTTTATGGCGACAGCGAGAGATGGAGATCACATCTCTACGATAGAAACAAACCTCGCGGAATACTGATGGGTGCATTCACATTACTGAAAATGGGCATAGTTCAAGCCTTTCGGCATATTACGATGCTGCTTCTGGCGTTTGGAAGGTATACATATTCACAGCCAACCCGGGCATAGGCTTTTCCTGGTCAACACAACGTCATGAATAACATCAACGGGGTACACATGAACATTGGAACGCGGCTTCGCAACGTCATCGCATGCTGCCTTGCATTTGGCATTTCGTGGTCGGCGCCTTTATCGGCCGCCGAAAAAACATCTTCCCCCTCCAAGACACAAGAAATCAAACTAGCCCACTTAATGTCACGCGATGAGCAAATCATGCTCCGCAACATGCACGCAGAATATACAATGTCAATTCCCGTATCGGGGCGGATACGGGTCGAAAAGGGAACACTGCGACTAAAGTACATCAGCTCCATCTCATTAGCAGCACCACGCTCGCAGTTGCGGATCAGCCTGAACGACAAGGTGATTGCACAAATTCCGCTCGCCCCCAGCAAACCCGATGGCAATTTGATAGACATTGATGTGCCACAAGAATTACTGACACCGGGGTTCAACACCCTTAAATTCAGCGCGGCACAACACTATACCTTGCAGGGTTGCGAAAACCCCGTATCCCCCGAGCTATGGACACAGATCAATACGGTCGAGTCCAAATTGATATTCGACAGCACGCCCCAGCCTCTCCCCACGAAACTCTCGGAACTATCGACACTCATTGATCGAAAGTCATGGAGTGACTATGACCTAAACATCCTCACTGCGACAAAAAAACCGCGTGACGTGCAACTGAAGTGGGGTGGGTTGATAGCACAAGCTGCCGCACTGCGTCTGGACTACGTTCCATTGCGCATACATCATGCAATGGCTGGATACAGGGAAAATGTGCCACCAACGGGGGGACAGCAATTAGCCCTCTTCCGTCACCTGGAGCAATCGACATTAACGGGCAGGGATAACGTCCTTGTTGGCACCAAAGCCGAATTGTCACCCTATTTAGACAAGACCATAAGCGACAACATTTCAGACAGCTACCTGGCGATCTTCCCTCTCGACGAAGATCCCGCACATTTCCTCCTGATCGTCTCCGGCAGGAATGACAATGAGGTCACGCGGGCAGCGACCACACTGGCATACATGAACTTCAACCTGCCAGGGTCATCATCGGCAAAAATCACCGACCTCAAGACCCCCACTTTGCCACCCTATACTGCAAAATCTGTTGTCCATGAGAATCGGACATACCCGTTTTCAGAGTTAGGAATTAAAAACGCCGTACTGAAAGGTATGTCTGGCGGAAACACCAACATGGCAAAACTGGAGTTCCAAGTCCCACCAGACCTGTTTTCGGCACGGAATGGTGACGTGGTGCTCGCCCTGCATCTCGCATCAGGTGCTGGATTGCGTCCCGACTCGGTATTGAACGTCATGCTCAACGACAGATTCGAGCAGGCAATACCACTTAGCAGTCCGAATGGCACGGTGTACCGCGATTACAAGGTGATGATACCGATCCGGTCCTTCAAGCCTGGTCGCAATACTATTGAATTTGACCCAAGCATGATGCCTCTGGTATCCAAGGAGTGTGAAATCCTGCAGGAAAAAAACCTGCTGACAACGCTGTTTGGTGACTCCACCCTTTCCATGCCCAGCGCCGCACACCATGTACGCTTGCCGGATTTGGCTCTTTTCTCCAAAGCCGCATTCCCTTATACCGTACAACCTGACGGATCGGATCTGGTAGTCCATGTCGCGGACCAGGACAGCGATACCATAGCCTCGGCGTGGATGTTGATGGCCAAAATAGCGCAACTAATGGGAGTTCCACAACCTCAATCGGAGTTCAGCTTCACAGCACCTCAGTCCAACAAAAATTTGATCGTGATAGGCCCTTACAGCAAGCTTGATAAACGTTTCAGACAGGCAGCACCCCTCGATCTGGGTGACTCCGGGAAGATTTCATATGTAGTCCAGACAACATCCGAAACGAATGAACCCTACACTATTCAATCCGCTGTTGCACAAACCGCACAAACACAAGGTCTGGGCAACCGACACACTGCCGCATTACAATTCGAGTCACCTATGCACCCCGGAAAAACAGTGGTAGCTTTCACTGCACCCGATGCTCAACAGCTCGGCCGTGGAATACGCGCATTGATGCAGCCAACCGTATGGGATTCCTTACAGGGAAGTGTTGCACTGTGGACGGAGGAAGAAAAATCCATGCAATCGCAAATGGTCGGCGAAGAATACCATGTGGGTGAAATCGGGCTAATCACGCGCCTCGAATACTATTTCTCGAACTATCCAGCGTATTGGATCATAGGCATGATTGCGCTGATCGCTGTTTTTGCGGTACTCACCATTTACATGCTGGCCCGCTTCAAACGCAAGCACCACCCCCATGTCGGCGACATTGATTAAATCCGCCCAGCTTCTGTTGCTGGGAACGGTAATACTGCTCTCCGCTTGCGCGCAGCAGACGCCGCGTATTGATCCAAGGGACTGGGCTGGATACAAGCAGAATTTCATAGCTGCCGAAGGACGGGTCATTGACACTGCAAATAACAATATCAGCCATTCCGAAGGCCAGGGCACAGGGATGCTGCTGGCTGCTGCCTTTAAAGATAAAGAGGCGTTCCAGAACATCTGGACATGGACACGCAACACCCTGCAAATACGAAACGATAAACTGTTTGCATGGAAGTGGACACCAGCCAGCAAATCAGTGTCCGATCACAACAACGCCAGTGATGGCGAAATCCTGATCGCATGGGCCTTATATCGTGCCGGCAGGCAATGGCAACGACAGGATTACCTGGATGCGGCGCGAGAGATTACTCACGATATAAAGGCAAAACTGTTACGTCGAACAAAATACGGCGTTGTCATTCTCCCTGCCGAAGCAGGCTTCGAGAACGCTCAAGGCACAATCATCAACCTGTCGTACTGGGTATTTCCGGCGTTTGCCGACTTCAACACGCTCGACCCGGCACCGGAATGGAATGAATTAACACAAAGCGGACTCCGCCTGCTTAGAACCGCCCGTTTTGGGCGGTGGCAGTTGCCCCCGGATTGGTTGACCCTGAGTGAAGCTCCTATGTTACCGGAAAAATTCGAACCCACTTTTGGATACAATGCCATTCGTATCCCGCTCTATCTGGTCTGGTCGAAACACCCCGACATGGAATTACTCAAGCCGTTCATCGATTATTGGGGGTTCTTTGACGGCGCGCGCTTTATCTCGCCCTCGGTCAACCTGAAAAACAATTATCTTGATTCGGATGACGCCTCTCCTGGTTTTCGTGCAATTATCGATTTGACACAGTATGCCTTAAAAGGCAAAGCATCCAGCGTAACGCGCGGAAATAACTTCCAGGATTATTATTCCGCCAGCCTGTTTTTGCTAGCCAATCTGGCATGGACCGAGGCCACCACGCAGTGAAAAATTCCACCCGTTTTTTTGCGGGACTCACCCTGCTAGCGGTACCAGGCCTCGCCCTGTATTGGTGGCAAAAATCGCACAGTGAGCCAAAAAATACACTACCCCATCCCAACACGGCGCAAATTCTTGCGCAAGGACAAGTTACTTTTCTGCCTGGCGCCCCTGCTGTGGAGGCTACCCAGCCCAAGGAAGATGTGTCGGAAGGCAGTATCGCTCTGAACGAGCCCGCCCGCCCTGTTGGCATGCCACGTCGCAATCCACCACCACTGGCGAGCAAGGCTCCTTCACCACATCAAAAAATAAATGAACAGCCATTATGGGATATGCTTTCGGAACGGCGCCACGAAGAGGTGCGGTCTGCAATTGCCCGCATCAAGAAAGACCACAAAGATTGGCAGCCACCACAGAAAATGCTCGGCCTGCTTGCGGCAGACGAGCTTCGTCCAAGCATAGACAAAGCGATTGCCAGCAAGGACTCGCGGGCATTGATCAACATCGAGAAGCAACACCCAGAACAATTCAATTGTCAGAACATCCACTATTTGTGGGC
>CAMTYI010000122.1:0-1321 GCA_947085925.1 uncultured Gammaproteobacteria bacterium | reverse complement strand
GTAGTTTCATGGAAAATCTCAGCATTTTTTCACATTTGCTATAGCACTTGGTTTTTCTACGCATTCTTGCTAAAAAATGGCGGAAGAGGCTGTTATAGCCTTCCACTGTGAATGTTTCAGCCTTTGACTGTGTATGTTTCTCGCTCGGGACGAAGGCCTCGTCGAATCACCGGACGGTCGCCGACGCGAGCAATGGCTTCGCAAGCTGTACGCGCTCGGTCGCGATGGGCGATAGGGCTGAATAATTCGATTTCCAAATCAAAGGTGATCCCTTGATGTGGCTAAAGACAATCGCACTCATCATTGTTGCCCTTGTGGTTTGCTTCATCCTCGCCGCCATCTACGGGTCATTTCGTTGGCAGTCGGGCACCGACAAGCTGCGGGCCAGGCTGGATGCGGGGCGCCAGCCCATCATGCCCGCAGCGTATGACGCGCGCGAGATTGAAGGCCTGCCGGCGCCAGTGCAGCGTTACTTTCGCGCCGTGCTGAAAGATGGCCAACCCATGATCGCCGCCGTCAAGCTCGCGCACGCGGGCCAGTTCAGCCTGGGCGAGACGGAACCAAAGTGGGTGCCGTTCACATCGCATCAGGCGGTGGTCACGCGGCGCCCGGGCTTCGACTGGGACGCCCGCATACGCATGGCCCCGGGCATATATACATTCGTGCATGACGCTTATGCGGCTGGTGAAGGCATCCTGCATGCAGCGCTGTTCGGACTGGTGACTGTGGCGAACCTGCGCGGCACGCCCGAGGTGGCGCAAGGGGAACTGATGCGCTTTTTCGCCGAAGCGGCTTGGTACCCGACGGCCCTGCTGCCGAGCCAGGGTGTGCATTGGGAGGCGGTGGACGACGCCTCCGCCAGAGCCACCATCCGGGACAGTGACGTGACAGTAACCTTACTGTTCCGCTTCAACGATGCTGGATTGATCGACTCGGTGCGCGCCGAGTCCCGTGGGCGCGTTGTGAACGGCGCGGTGGTGCCGACGCCGTGGGAGGGTCGCATGTGGCGATATGAAGTGCGCGACGGCATGCGCATTCCCCTCGAAGCCGAAGTGGTCTGGCAACGCCCGGAAGGCCCGCTGCCCTACTGGCGCGGACGCATCACGGGGATTGCCTACGAGTTTGCGCGCTGAGCGCCGAATTGGGAATGCGCGTCGATTGATCTTGCCTCAGTGTTTTCTAAGGAACGTGCACGAAACAACTTCCTGATCTCGCCTCAGTCATTTGGCTTATGATGTGATCCCTTAACAGCGTTTGGAACAGTCCCTTTGGCCTACGGCACAGATGTCGAATATTATATGAAGCGTTTTCACGATTCGCT